>CALFHQ010000569.1 GCA_937876385.1 uncultured Pseudomonadota bacterium | reverse complement strand
GACGGTGTTCGACCAGGTCTTTGAAGGCAAGGCCAGCGGCGCCATCAACGGATTCTACAAAAGGAGCCGATTCGAAACCTCCAGTGACAAGATAAGCGTTCCGTTTACCATGGAAAAGGACACGGCCCTGGTGCGCTTCCGCCTGGAGATGGACAAGGATACTTATGTGCGCCTCACCGACTGCGCCGTGAACATTCTCAGTATGCGCAACGAGGCCGTGGCCAAAGGGGGTTTCTCCAGACGGGTGATGGAGATTGAGGTGGCCAATCCAAACGCAGGAAAGGGGGAAGCCCACTTCACGTTGCAGATTGTCGCCGGTTTTGCCGAGGACACCGGCAAGAAATGGGGTGTCTCGGTGTCTCAGTACCACGAACAGCGATTGCAGGTTCCGGCAAAGGTTTGGTGCGATGGGTATGGGTACTTCGTCTTGTATCCCAACCAGGACCAGACCTGCGAATTTGAACTGAGCGAAAAACCTCCAATCCTTCCAAAGGGTTACCTCTATTACGGAGAGATTCGCTTCACCGACGGGCGCTCCGGGGCGACCAGACTCGTCATCCCCATGAAGCTCAAGCTCAACAGTGGAAAGTAGCTCAAGCCTTTCGTTCCCGCTCCCCGAAGATTGGAGGAATCCCCATGGAACTCATTGTGGCCACTGGAAACCGTGGCAAGCTCAAGGAAATCAAGGCGGTCCTCGATGGACTGAACGTGTCCGTTCAGTCTGTGACCGAAACCTTTCCCGACTTTGACCCCGAAGAGACCGGCGAAACGTTCCTGGATAACGCAGTCTTGAAGGCTCTGGCAGCATTTGAGAGGGTAGGGAAGGGGGTGGTAGCCGACGACTCGGGGTTGTGTGTGGTCGGACTGGGATTGGAGCCTGGAGTGCGCTCCGCTCGCTATGCCGGGGACGATGCAGATGACGACCAGAGAATGGACTTCCTCCTGCACAAGATGGAAGACATGAATGGACAGGACCGGGTGGCCTGGTTTGCCTGCCGCTTGGTAGCCATCCTCCCACTGAAAGGGGCGGACTTGATTGAGGGCGTTGAATTCGTGGAGGTTCCAGGCCTGGGCGACCCCTTTGTCGCTGTGACCACGGAAGGGAGGCTTATGGGGCGTATCGGTCATGAGAAGCGGGGAGAACACGGTTTCGGGTATGACCCGGTCTTTCTCCCCGACCCATTCCCCGGTGTGAGCCTCGCAGAAGTCCCTCTGGCAGACAAGAACAAGGTCTCTCATCGTGGGGTCGCCTTTCGACGCTTTCGTGAGTTCCTGGAGTCAACACGTCTCCCCTGAGTGGGTCTGTTCTCTTTCCCTACGAGCTTTCTGGTGAATCGGAGTGCAGTTCAGGAAGCGGGCCAGTCTCCTGGTTCGGGCTTGATGCCGTGGTACGCCTTGTTTGGGACCAGACACACCATCTCCATCCCTTCCGTGGCGGAAGCCTTGAATCCGTGCCACTCGTTGGGGTTTACGAGGAGGGCCGTGCCTGGGGAGAGTTCCACGGTTGTATCCTGAAAGTGAACGAGTCCGCTTCCCTTCAAGATGAGAATCTCGTGCTCGTATTCGTGTCGGTGGAAGGGGGTGTTGCCGCCTGGTTCCATGGAGAACACTCTCATGGTGAAGGTGGGCGCTCCGTCCTTTTCTGTGATGGGAACCTTGACGGTGACCTTACGGGCCCCATCCATCTCCACAACCTTCGCGTCCTCTCGTTCCAAATGGGTCACTTTCATGGGATCTCCTGGGAAGATTCGTTCCTGCAGGTAAGGATGAGGATTCCAGGTCGCAAAGGCAAGGTGGTGGGGGGGGGAGGGACTATTCCCCGGGGAAGACGCCGTCTTCCCCTTCGCCGGCCGACCCACTGGACCCTTCGCCGCTCAGCCGCTCAATTTCGGAGTCGGTGAGTTCTTCGGTGAGGGCCACGGGAAGCTGCTTGTCCCAGTAGGCGCGGTCGTACTTGTAGATGTCGATGTAGAACTCCATCCGTCCTTCCGAGTCCACGCCGATGGAGCAGTAGTCGATGATGACGGGGATGGTTTCCTTGAGCTTGATGTAGTATTCCTCCCCCTTCTCCAGGATCTTGTCGATGTCCTTGTCGGTGAGCCCATTGATCTTCTTCAACAGGTATCTAGCCATCTCCAACGGCTTGTCCATGCGCATGCACCCGTGGGAGTACGACCGAATCGGCCGGTCAAACAGGGCCTTTGCGTTGGTGTCATGCATGTACACCTTGTGCTCGTTTGGGAAGAGGAACTTCACCAGCCCCAAGGCATTCTCCGGCCCCGACTTCTGGAAAATCACTTCAGAACCGTCGGAAGACATCTTGATGCCGTAGTTGTGCTTTTCAAAGTAGTCCGGTTCCTGCTCGAGGTTCGACAAGAGCTCCTTCTGGATTCTGGGAGTGGGATACCACAGGGGGTTCAAGACGATGGTCTTGAGCTCCTTCTGGAGCAGGGGGGTGTGGTTGAAGTAGCCCCGCTGTTTGCGGACCAGGCTGATCTCTTCGTTGGTATTCCCAATGACGATGCGGTGCTTTCGAGTGAGCTTGTTGTCTTCCCATAGCTCCACCTCGAATTGGGGAAGGTTCACCCGAAGGTAGGTGGTGAGCTTGTCTCGGGTCACCGGACTCTCTCGCCATCGCTGAAGGGCCAACTCGATTTGCTCTACTCGACGCCGCATGGAGACGTTCATGGAGCGGCGCGTGCTGCTGTCCACTCGACCCGAGCGTCGAAGCTGGTGCGTTGTCTGGTACAACTGCACTGCGTCTTCCACATGCGCATCGTAGCGTTCGCCCACGTACTGCTCGGGGAGAAAACCCTCAGCGGCAAGGCGTTGGGTCAGGATCTTGACTCGGTCCCCACGAGAACCACGCTTCAAGTTGTGTTTGACCTGGAACTTTTCAATTTGTCCTGCATCCCGGAGGGCTCTGTACCGCACAAGACCCTTGCGCAACGCTTCATAGGTTGGGTTTTGCGGAATGAGGCCGAGCATGTAGCTGCTGAATTTGGGGTGGGCTGCTTGGTAGTCGGTGCGCAGCTCATCGGTGAAGCGAGCATGAGCCAGGGACACTTCCGGGGTTGGATGGAAAGGGTGGGCTCGATAGATGTACTTGAAGTCCAGGACGAACTGGAAAAAGCCGTGGAGCAAGGCGATATCGATCTCCTGGACCACTTCGTTGAGCTTCTTCTTGGACTCGATGAGGTTTGGATAGAAGCGAGCCAGGTCCGCCACCAGGGGGGCGTCTTCGTTGTCGAATCCTGCCTCCACCAACATGGCCGCCAGGACGTCTTCTTCAGGCAGTTTCTTGCGATTTTCGATCATGGTCCAAAGCTGGCGAGCGCGCCCGTCCCGCAGACTCTCTCTGGCTTCTTCGTAGTCTGCCGTCGCATTGCTCAGCCGTACAAACGCGTCCTGAAGCTGCTTGAGACGGTACAGCGAGGGGTCCAGGCCGTGGCTGTCTGCCGCACCAACGATGTCTCGAAGCTGCTTTCCTTCTTCGGTGAGGATGGGGATTCGACGCTCGTCGAATTGGAAGAAGAGGGGGCGGTACTGTTCCTGGGAGTAGATTTCACGCATCAACGAGATGAAGTGCTTGGAGTCCCGAATCTTCCGGTCGAAGGTCTCGCGGTAGCGGCGGGCGAAGATAATGTCCTTTGAGAATTTTGACTCCATGAAATCGAGGAGGTCCTCCACCAGCACCTTCACAGTCTCCCGCTTGTCCGGGGGGACGCTGATGTCCGGAAAATCCGTCTCGCCACCCGTGGAGCTGCCGGGGAGAATGGGGTCCACTTCCTTCTGGGAGGTGGCATCTCCGGCGGTGGTGCTGACGTTCACGCGGTGAACCTTCAACTCTTCCGGGGTGGCGGTGTCATCTTCCTGCCCCTTGTCTTTGGTTCCGCACCCGGCCACGGTCCACAAGCTGCAAAGCAGGGCAAGGGTGAACAGATGGCGGTGAATTCTTCGATTCGGATTCTTTCTCATGCTACCTCAAGCTCACAGTTCACGGTTCCTACGGCCGGGATTGGGTTCAAGTCAGGCGGTCCAGTACTTCCTCGGTTGCCAGACGAAAACCCTCAGCACCCAGGCTCTTGGGGTCATAATCAAAAACAGGCTTGCCCTCGATGCAGGCCCGAGGCACAGCAGAGTTGGCCGGAACCATCGTGGAGAGGACGTGGGCGCCGTAGCGGCTGTCCAATATCTCCAACAGTTCGCGGTTGAGGGCTTTGGTTCTTCGGTCCATTCGGGAGACAACGACTCCGAGGATCTCCACGGGAAGACCCAGTCGGTCTCGAATGGTATCGACGGCTTCTACGATGTCCGCCACCCCTTCCAACGCCAGGAGGGTCAACTCCGTGGGAATGAGGACATGACGAGAGGCGACCAGGGCGTTCAGCGTCAAGGTGTCCACGTTGGGTGGGCAATCGAAGAGGACGAGGTCGAAGGACTCCTGGACTCGGCTGAGCATCGACTTCAAGATGAACTCTCGACCGATGCGGGAGGAGAGGAGGGTCTGAACTTCGTCAAGACTCTCGTCAGCCGGGGCAATCCAGAGGTTGGGGATTGTGGTGGACACACAGGCGTCCAGGATGTCTCCCTTCTTCGACATGAACACGCTGGACAGGGGGCGAGCATCTTCCCCGTTGAGGAGATGGGCCAACACCTTGTGGATATGCCCTTGGGGATCGAGGTCCACCACCAGCACACGCAGCCCGTGCCATCTCGCCGAGGCGACCGCCAGATGAGCGGTTGTCGTGGTTTTTCCGACTCCCCCTTTGCGAGAGCACACAGCGATGGTCTGGCAGGAAATCGGCTGGCCCGCGGTGCGGGTCGCCTTCCACTTCTTCAGGTTGTCGGTCAATGAGCCCAGCATGGTACACCTCCGCCCCACAATTAGAGCCAATTTCCTCCCAATGTCAAGGTTCCTTCCGGGGATTTCAGGGAGAACCCACCCCGGAAGAGGGGCGCCGTGCTACGAGGAATTCTCTCACGAGTTCTAATTCCTCTTCAGAAAAAAGATGGGAGCAATGGGGCTCGAGGCGGCGCGTGAACATTCCCTGTCCCGCCACCACCTCGCCATTCAGGTGGGTCTGGTGAACTCCGCAACTGGGGCTGCGTTCCTTCAATACCGCGCAAATCGGCTGCAACGGGCGCAGCGACTCCACAATCTGGACGCAGGAACGGCGCAGCCTCGGGGTGACGTCGACGCCGTCCTCGGACACCACCGCAAACTTTCCGTCATGGGATCTCCACTCAATGGCGGGGCGAGGAACCCCCATTCCAGCCAACAGTTCGGGGCAAACGGGGACCACTGCAAAGCCCTGGAGCAAGGGCAAAAGCGCCGGTACTCCTTTTGACTGGCCGTCGTATCGGCACTGCGCTCCCAAGAGGCAGGCGGAGACGACAACGGTGGGAGTTGTTTCCAGGGAATTACTCAACGAGGTAGGGTACCTCATCGAGGATGGCGGTGCCGATGAAGTTGACGTACTCGCGAATGGCGTCGGCATGCTGGAAGATAACGAAGTGGCCGTCGTAGTCACCGGGAAGGTACTCCACCGTGATCCCGCCGTTGACCTTTCTGGGGAGGTCAACCACCTGGACTCCGCCGAAGGTTTCGAACTTGTCGTCCGCCAGAGACGGGGACGGGGCCAACTGGACACGCATGGCCGCTGCCAAATCCTTCATGGTGGTCGGCGGGGTGTGGTTGTCCAGCAAACCCAGGGTTTGGAAGGTTCTCACCCGGTGGCCCAGATAGGGCTCGTAGAAGAGGAGGGACGCATAGTTGATGGGGTCAACGGGGTCGTAGTAGTTCTGGAGCATGGCCAGGACGGGGTGTGTCCGTCCCACGTTCTCGTCCTGGAGAGCGACGACGACGCCGTCTCGAACGTCCACCGGGCTGGTCTTGCGCAAGAGCGATTCCACCAGTCCGCCGCCGGTTCCACTGATAATCATGTTGTCCACGGCATCCACGAAGGGAATGGCCAGAGGACCGGAGATTCCACCCTGGGAATGTCCCATGAAGATGACCTTCCCCGGGTTGATTGGGGCGCCGGGAGTGGTAGCGGGAAGTGTGACGTCGTTCCAGTTGGTCAACAAACGGGCCAGGATCATGGTCTCGGCAGCTTGCTGGTAGAAGTTTCCGAGGGCGGCCCGGGGGTTTCTGAAGTTGAACACCATGGCGTCCGGGTCCACCGGAGCAGGACCGATTCGAGGACCGTGGAGAATCTGATCCCAGCCGAATGTGGCGACCTGAAGCGGGCGGTCGTAAGCTTCCGTGTCTGTGTTGTAGACGTTGAACTTGGCGATGCTACCGGCCACTCCGGTGGTGATATGGCTTCGATAGTTGCCCCCGGTGCCGTGGCCGTAGAGAACCAACGGCCAACCTTCTGCGGGGGCCGTTCCCTTTGGAATCGTGAGAGCAAAGCAGACCTCTTCAAACCCCTTGACCACCGGGCGCCCCATGGCATCCCATTCCACACCGCCGCCGTCTTCGGGCTCGATGTAGGGTTTCTGACCGTTCTGGAAGGTAGGGACCCGTACGACGCCCTGGAACTCGTAGAAGTTCGGGTCGGCATCGAAGCATCCTCGTTTGTGGGTCTCAGGATCCATCAATCCATCATCGCAGGGGGAGATGGTGTTCTTGTCTTCACAGAGGACCATCTGGGTCACTTCAGGAAGGTCGTAGGTGTCCATCTCCTCTTTGAATTTTGCCATGTGTTGCACAGGGCTGTAGGTGCTGAATACAGCAGCGCTGATGAGATTTCCTTTGCTCACCCCGAGCATCGATGCGGAACCGGAGGACAGAAACTCTCTAAGGGGAGAGTACTGGTCCCAGGCGGCCTTCAAGTCGGCGTCTTCCGGGAAGGTGGGGGAGAGCATGGTTTTGAAGTCGTCATCCTGCTCAAACTCTCGGGCAGCACCGCCGTCCTCTTCCGGCTCTGCCTTGATGGTGTCGGTGAGGAGGACGGCGTAGGTTCGGTTGCCGCTCAGGGGGCGGGCCCAGGGAACGTACACGGCGATATAGTT
>CALFHQ010000568.1 GCA_937876385.1 uncultured Pseudomonadota bacterium | reverse complement strand
ATTCTGAAGGCTGTAGAGTCCGGGGAAATTGAAATCGACCCCTTTGATGCGAAGTACGTGGGGCCTGCTTCCTACGACCTTGCCATTTCCAACCACTTCCGCTTCTTCAAGAAGGCTCACAAGGTCTTGCTTGTGGACGAGAAGGTCGACTACAAGAATGAAACCATGCATGTGGAGGCCTCGGAGGAAGAGCCCTTCATGATCATGCCTGGGGAGTGTGCCCATACAATCACAGAAGAACGGATTCATCTTCCCGGGAACATCTGCGGGTGGCTTCAGGGACGAAGCTCTTTTGCTCGTTTGGGACTCATGGTGCACATCACGGCGTCCTTTGTGCAACCCGGCGTCAACAACGCCCAGGTGTTGGAGATGTTCAACGCCTCACCCGTTCCGTTGGCTCTGAAACCAGGGGCCCGAATCTGTCAGATTATCTTCCAACGCTGTGAAGGCAGTGGTGTTTACACCGGGAAGTACCAGGGACAGAAGTTGTAAGGCTCACTCCTCTAGGGACTGAGCCAGAGCGTCTCGGAAGGCTTCAAATTGCTTGAGCCACTCGTCGTTTCCCTCTTTCCTTTGACTCATGAACGCGACGTACTGGGACATTCGTTGGATGGTCTCCATGTGCAGGGTGTGCTCCATGCGGCAGGCGTCTTGCTCGGCGATGTCCAACTGGACCCCCAATACCTCTGTGAGAAACCCTCGGATGGCAACGTGTCGCTTGTAAATCTCCTGCGCTTTAAGGGTCCCCAATTCGGTGAGCTTCACGTCGGAATAGGGGGCGTGGGTGATGAGTCGCCTTTTTTCTAATGCCGAAAGGGCTGACACAACCGAAGGGCGGCTTACGTTGAGCAAGTCGGCGATGTCTGAGACCCGCACCTCGTTTCGCTGCAACTTGATGATGAGCACCGCCTCGAGGTAGTCCTCCATGCTGTCTGTGAGGGTGATGGGCATGGAATGTTGACTCCTTCCCGTCGACTCCACGACGGGGCTTTGCGCTTAGAGCTTGAACGTGGCCTTCAGTCCGCGGTGGACGTTGTGCGTTCGACACCAACCGCCCGGGACCTCCAGGACGTACATCGAGGGTTCATCCACCCCCAGCCGCTTCTCTTTCTCCGGCTCGGCGTCGTGGACGATTCCGACAATCTTTCCCGTTCGATCAAGGAACAGCATGTCCAAAGAGATCAGGGTGTTCCTCATCCAGAAATCCCGAGGCTCCTCGCTCTCAAAAACAAAGAGCATTCCCTCTCCATCGGGGAGGTGCTTTCGGTACATCAGCCCCTTCTGGCGCTTCTCGGGAGTGGAAACAACTTCCGCCTGGACCGTGAGTACGGCCCCCTCTCCATTTTCAATCGTGATGGCAGCAGTAGGCACTGCATTCTCCTTGTCGTCCAGGGCATGGTTGCACGACGCGCAGGCGACCAGGAAGAGGAACGGTAGAGCCAGCGAGGCGATGTGAGATGCTCGAATCATTTCCTCATCCTTTCGGGAGAATTTCATCCAGGTATTCGGCATTGTAGGGAGCAAACACCGCCGGGCCCTGACCGTCGATCACCCCTCGCTCCTCAAAGGGACGGTGGACTCCTGCGTCCATCAACCAATTCTCGTTGTCTCCCAGGTTGTGGTATTCCCCCGTGTGTCCCGGAACCATGGCGAGGCCCAGGCTGTGGCCGATTTCGTGGGCCAGAGTGCTGGCGACGAGGTTCGAAAGGACCCGCACCGCCTCTTCAATCTCTGGAACCCGCGGACCGTCGGGGTACTCCCCTGGTGCCACGGGGTTTCCTCCAAGGTCGGGAACGAAGGGGTTGAAAATATCATCAAAACGTGGAGACGCTAGGGAAACGGTGCCGTCAGACAAGGCCGCGCTGAATCCCAGGAAGGATTTCAGGAAGACTCCACCATACGCGTAGTAGCCCTGCTCGGCGGTTTCCGCATTCTTTCCTCCGACGATGTCGTTGAATCGAAGGTTCCCAATGTCTTTGCCGGTTGTATTGTCCAACCCCAAGAGGTTCACACCGTT
>CALFHQ010000567.1 GCA_937876385.1 uncultured Pseudomonadota bacterium | reverse complement strand
ATGTCGCTAAACAGTGCAGTCCGTTTCCGCATGGTCATGGTGCCCGGGTTCAATGACTCCCAGCAGAACATCCAGGCAGCGGCGGACTTCCTCAAATCCATTAGCCATGGCTCCATTGAGCTGCTGAAATACCACTCGATGCACGAGGACAAGGCCAGGCTCCTCGGGCAGACCCCTCGAAGACTGGGGCTGACCAACGACCAGGCTGTGGCGTCGGTGAAACGGGCCATCGCTCACTTTGGCGATGTCGGCATCGAGGCCGTGTGCTACGAGGTCAACCCTCAGCGCAACAAGGCTCTCTTCACGCAACGAGTCTACGACATTCAAAACGCCATTCGCAGCAGTGAACGAAGCCTCTGCTTCGAGGTCTCAAAGCTAAAGACCCAATTCTACAAGAAGAATGGTTTCGGTGCCCCCGCTCCCGTCCACCGCTCCCAGCGGCTGGCTCATGTGCTTGAGAACAAGAAGATCATCATCTATCCAAACGAGCTGCTGGTGGGCAATTTCACTGCAAAGCGACGGGGTGCTCAAGTGTGGGAGGAGCACAGCGGCAGCGCCATGGGTCTGGTGCTTCATCAACTGGAACGGCAGAAGCCGGTCCCCTTCCAGTGTTCCCGAGAGGACCGCCTCGACTTCTACAAGAACACGGCCCCCTTCTGGTTCAAACGCTCCCTGTTTTCCAAGGTCAACCGCTCCTTGACCGACTTCTCGAGGCTCATAGCGAGATACTCGGAAATGAGCGTTGGATTCAACAACAACCTGGCCTCCATTGCCCACTTTGTAGTCAACTACGAACGCCTGCTGGTGCACGGAACGACGGGTCTCATCGCCGAGGCAGAAGCAAAGAAGAAGACCATGCCTCCAGAGAAAGGAGCGTTCTACGATGGCATGGTCATGGCCTTGAAGGCCCTGGAGACCTTTGCTGCGAGATACGCTCGCTCGCTCTCAATACTTAGCCAATCGGAGTCAGACCCACAGCGACGTGACGAGCTTGAAACCATGGCTGCAATCTGCAAGCACGTTCCCAAGCGCCCGGCCCGCACCTACCATGAAGCACTCCAAAGCATGATGTTCCTGCAGGTGGCGCTGTGCATCGAGTCCTTTGAGAACGCCATCTCGCCGGGTCGTCTGGACCAGATCCTCTACCCGTACTACCAGAGAGACAAGGAAGCCGGAATCATCACCTACGAGCAGGCAAGAGAGCTCCTGGCCCTGTTCATCTTGAAGATGGACGAGGCCATCTTCGTACACGACGGCGACTCATACCTCAGCATCGGAAGGCTCTTCGAGACGATGTCTACGGACCAGACGGTCACCGCCGGAGGGCTCACAAAAGACGGAAAGGACGCCACCAACGAATTGACCTACGCGCTGTTGGACATCTGCGAGCTACAGCCTTACGCCGTGAACATGACCGCTCGCATCCACCCGGACAGCCCCCAGGAGTATGTGGACCGGATCGCAGAGGTGTACATCAACGGCGCTCCCATGCCCGCATTGTACAACGACGAGGTCTACTTGAAGACTCTGCAGTCTCACTATGACACGACGCTGGAGCAGGCGCGAAACTACTCCATCGTCGGATGTGTCGAGCCCAACGCTTCAGATGATCACTTCGGCAACACCGACTGCGCCAACATGAATGTCGTCTTGCCCTTCTTGCAAGCCCTTCGGGGTGAAAATGCAGATTTATGGAACCTCACGGTCCCCGACCGCATCGAGAAGATCGCCACCAAGGCCGTCGCCTACAACTTCTCCGGGGACAAACGAGTCTCAAAACTCATATCCGCTGCCTACAAGAAGTCGCTGGGGTTCTACCAGTCCATGGTCGCACCCAAAGTCAATCCACCAGGCAACATGGAGGAACTCCTCGAGCGCTTCCAGGAGAGGCTGAATCTCCTGGCCACAGGGGTCCTCGCCGACCATCAGAAGATTGAAAAGGCCATAGTTAAGGACTTCCCAACTCCACTGGCATCCACCCTTTTTGCCGGGTGTATCGAAAGTGGAAGAGACGTCAACGAGGGAGGGGCGACACTCAACAGCAGCGGAATCCAGGCGGTGGGGATACCAGACGTCGCCGACTCCCTCCACGCCATTGACGAAGTGGTCTTCAAGCAAGGACTCTTTTCCATCGAAGAGGTCATTGAGGCAATGGACAACGACTTTGCAGGCGAACGGTTCGGCAAGGTCCGGGAAGCGCTGCTGGCTGTCCCCAAGTTTGGCCAGGATGACTCGAAGGTAGCTGTTGACTGGGTAAACCGAGCCATGCAGATCTACGTCAATGCACTAAAGCAAGTACCCAACAGCCCCAGAGACGGCATTTACACGGCTGGCTACTACGCACTCAACGTCAGCGATGTGTACGGGCGAGGAACCCCCTCTCTACCCTCAGGGAGACTCAGCGGAGTTCCCTTAGCCAACAGCATCACCCCCCACTATGGCATGGAGATGAACGACCTGTTGTCTTCGCTGAATTCCGTGGCCGGCGTTGATTTTGCTGCCTTCGCACCCAACGGCACCACGGTGACATTCACCATCGATGCGGGCTTGTTCCAGGGCCCCGACGGGGTTTCCAACCTGTCGGGTATCTTCAAAACCTTCTTCAAGAAAGGGGGGATGCAGTTTCAGCCCAATGTCATCGACCGAAAGACCCTGCTGGATGCCTATGAACACCCGGAGAAATATCCATTCCTCCTGGTTCGAGTCGCCGGATTCTGTGCCTACTTCAATGACCTCTCCGATGAACTGAAGACCATCATCATCAACCGCACTTGCTACGAGTAGGCAACGGGCAGACTGTTCATTGCTTGTGTTCCTTCGCCTTGCACTGAAGGTACTCATCGGCGAAGTCCACCTCCAACTCCACCCAAAGAGGCAGGTGGTCAGAGGCCTTGAAGGTTCTCCACATCCGGTAGTCGTGATCCCCGAACAGCGGCTTGTATGTGGCCTCGTCCTCATCACGGTAAACGTGCTCGAAAACATCGAAAACCCCACCCCGGCTCTGGGTTATCCGATTGTGCATCTCGGGAGACAACACCCCAATCTGGTCAAAGGGTTTGGTTCGCAGCGCATTGGAGAAGGCCCCTTCGACTGCCGGAGGCGTCTCGAAGACCTTGTGGATTTCCTTCATCATCTTGTCTTTGGTGGAAAACAAGTTGAAGTCCCCCAGGACGATGATGTTACGCGCCCACTGGTCCTTGTTCCTAGTTCTCTTCTTCAAAAGGGAGACCAATGTGCGAGTCTCTTCCAAGCGCTCGGGGTCGTCCGGCTTCGAGTCGCCGTAGTACAGATGCCCGGTACACAAACTGAACTTGAACCACCCAGCCTGGAATCCCGCCATGAACGGGGCACGAGCGAACGCATCAGAAATCCTCAGCAAGTTCCCATCCTTGGAAGTGGGCCCCTCCTGTTCCCCGGCCAATCCGCCGAATTTGACCTTTCGGCGGTCAAACACGAACGCCATTCGCTCGCAGTTTCCAGCCCGCCCAGCGGTCTCGTCGGTAACAAGAAAGGACCACCAGTGCCCGAGAATCCCCATCAACTCTTCCAGTTCATCCAGGTTGTCACGAACCTCCTGAACCGCGATCAGATCAAAGTGGGAGAGCACCTGGGCGATGTAGTAGAGGGCTTCCTTGTCTCGACCACCGAATTTCGTGCCACCGAACTCACGCAGATTCCAGGTCGCCAACAGCAACGTCCGATCCAGAGTCTGACCCGGAACCTCTTTGTTCAGCGCGGTGCGCAATCGCAACAATCCTTCTGCAGTTCGTCGGTCTTCCGGTTTGGTTGTATCGAGTTTCGAGTAGAATGGCATGTCGCCCCCCACGGCACTGCGGTTGTCGGCTGTTGTCCGCCGAGTCTAAACAGGGGCATCTTGACCAGCGATCATCCCCGTAGGCTGCGTCAGTCGGCTGATGCCTTGCTCGAAGTACCAGATGTACGCCTCCGCCGCCATCTGCACCGACTTCCTTGCTTCCGGGGCGCTCACTGCCCAAGCTGACCCTGTTTGATTGTGAATCAACAAGATCCTGTTTGGCACCGGGGTTGAACCCGTGCAATCGGGGATGGTCTAGATTTCCTTCTCCTTCTTCTTTTCCTTTTCCTTCTTCTTCTCTTTCTTTTCCTTCTGGGAAAGCTTGGGTTTGTTCTGCTTTTCCTGGCGCTTTTTCTGGTCCTTTTTGACCATGGGATTGTCTCCTTCCCTTAGGGTTTCGGCTCGCTCGGGAGGGCTTAGACGCCCCGATCATTTCCAGTGAGCCTCCCCGAATCCAGCGATTGGTTAACGTCCACCTTACGCCTCAAAACGCAACGAAGATATAGCCAACTTGCATGTCCTGCCGGTTGACGCCTATGAATTAGCCTATGGATCGGCAATGTACCGTTGAAGGAGGTTCCATGACCCCTCGATTCGTTGACTCGCCGAGGCGATAGGGGTAGACCTTGGTCAGGAAGGAGCGGGCGCTATACGGAGGTGTTCCCCATGAAACAGTTTGCAGCATTGGTCCTCTTTGCCCTTGTATTGGGATGTCTGTCTTGCGGCGACTCCGGGAGCTCCAACGACACATCGCCGGCAGATGCCACCGTGGACCAGACGTCGACGGATATTGCGCAGGATTTCGCCGCAGAGGAAACCGTTCCACAAGATGGAGTCGACGAAGACCAGGGTGCTTCCCTGGACTCGACAGACGCCACACCAGACGAAATAGAAGAGGTCGTCGTCGAGCCTCTGGGCACCTACGACTGCCTGCGCAGTCCCGACTGCCATCGACTCATCATCGTGGCCCACCGAGGGTTCCACGTAACTCACCCAGAAAACTCCCTCGCTGCCTTACGAGCAGCGGCTGAGGCGGGCATTCCCATGGCAGAGCTTGACGTGAGGAACACCCTCGATGGAGCCCTCGTCCTCATGCACGATGACACAGTAAACCGCACCACAGACGGGTCTGGTTTGGTGGAAGAGATGACCCTTGAAGAGATCCGCGCTCTCACCCTCTCAAAGGGGAACGAAAACGTGCCCGAAAGTCTCGGCGTACCGACCTTCGAGGAGGCCCTCGAAGTGGCAAAGGAGACCGGCCTCGTTTTGTACGTAGACCAGAAGACTTCTCGATTTGACCTGGTGGCGGCGGTCATCGCAGAGGGAGACTATTACGAGCAAGCCATGATTCGTGACGGCCTGGGGACCATTGAACAGATGGCCGCTTTGGACCCTGACTTGCTGGTCATGCCTGCTGTGGAGGATACGGTCGGACTGGACCAGGCTATGGCCAACATTCCCAATCTGCGAATCGTGGAACTGAGCCAAGGTGACTCGGACCCTCAGTTCGGAGCCTATGCCTATGAACGAGGCATCAAGGTCCAGCAGGATGTCATCGTTTGCGACCTGTTTGCCACCGTTGAAGACTACAGTTGTTGGGAGTCCTTCGTAGACGCCGGAGTGCAGGTACTTCAGAGCGACTTTGCTCACGTGCTGGTGGGGTTGGCTGACAACTACAATGCGACTGGAGAGTGGTAAGGACCGTGGTCTCAGAACTTCGTCAGCTCCGCTCTCACAAAGAGTTCATCCACGTAAATCTCGTCGTCATCCCCCATCTCCCCTTTGATCCGCAACACAACTGAACGGGCTCCGGGGGGCAACAGGGTCAGCTTTTCCACTCCGGTCCACTCTGCGGCCAAGACGGGGTCACTCTGGAGGACCGCGTATTCAGTCCCATCCTGTTGGAGAACGACCAGAGACAATTGCCCCTCGGCTTCCCCGTTGTAGCTACGCATCCATCCGCCCCATCGCAAGGCCACAGTGCCGACATCAATGGAAGAGGCCAGGGCTGAGACATCAACGGGAAACTCCGCTAGCAACGGAGCCTGATAGGTGGAAGCCCCGCCCACTTTGGTGGATCCCACGAGAAATCCCCTTCCGCTTCGCCCCCAGGGAGCAAAGGGGTAGATTCCCCAGGATCCCAGGGGATGCAGGTCCGGCTGTTGGGTCCAACCGTCTCCCGGTGTGGCCGTGGAGTCGTTGTCAAAAGAACCTTGCGGGAGGAGGTTTCCGGTGAGCTGCCCATGGGGCTGCGAAGCCTCCCCAAATCCAAGATACAGATCGTCGAAGAACGCGTCGTTGGAGGGCCCGTTGGAGGGTCTCTGATGAGTCATCCAGGTCAACCGAGCGGCCTGGGTATTTACCGGCAACGGAAGCGTTGCCGCAACTGGATGCCATCTCAAGGTATCGAGACGCCCAGAATGCCACAGC
>CALFHQ010000566.1 GCA_937876385.1 uncultured Pseudomonadota bacterium | reverse complement strand
CAACCAGATCTGGGGACTGACCTCGATTCCGATGGCATTGACGATGCCTGTGACGACGATCTGGACGGAGATGGATGCAAGAACGACGTGGATCAGCATCCGACCCTGGCGATGGTCCCCTCCGGAACGTATGGCACTCCCAACTGCGCAACCAACGGGACAACCCGGTACTACTCGGAAGCCGTGGATACCGACATGGATGGACTGTTGAACTGTGAGGACGATGACGACGACGGCGACGGCATTCCCGACGACTCAGACCTGTGCGTAGATGTTGTGGGACCGGTCTGCCACTTCCCCAGCGGTGGTTGTCCCTTCGACCGCCCCTGGAATAGCTGTATCGGCGGCGGGTGCTTCATGGACCTCCTGCTGCGCCTGGAAAGTGTCACCAATCCCATCGACGAACAATTCCTGGACTTTCGAGTGCGATTCGCCGGGGACCGCATGTACGTCCTCCCGGACAAAGGAAAGGGGGTGAGCAGTGTCATCGGAGGATTGCAGGGAAAGGACTTTGGATTCTCAGACGGTCTTCCCCAACTGCAGATGACCCTCGTGGATGCAGCAACCGGTGAGGTGGTGGAAGAGTTGGGTTCCTACGAGATCGGCGACACTACCGTGGCCCCTGCCCTGAATGGAAACGCCGTGGAAGTACGATCCCTGGGACAGAAACTGGCCAGAGGAGCGTGGTATCTTGAACTGGGGGCCACCTGGGGAGTGGGAGTGGACTTTGAAGCCCAACTGCCAGACCAGGACGACGACGGAATCCCGGACAACGTCGACAACTGCCTGGTTCAGGCCAACCCGGGGCAGAGGGACATCGACCGCAACGGCATTGGCGATGCTTGTGACCCCGACTTTGATAACGATGGTTGGGTGACCCAGAAGGACATGGATGCCCTCGAACAGTGCCTCGGCGTCTCCCTGAATCCCCCCCATTTTAGAGACATGGGGGAACCTGCAACAGACGAACCTCTCACCGAACTCCACTTCCTCGCCCTTCCCTGCCAACCCATGGACATGAACGGCGACTCCACCATCGACAGCAGCGACGTGACCCTCGCCGAGGCGTTCCTGGACGGTCCTCCGGGACCCTCGGGTATGGTGGGAGCGCCCCCGGTGATTGAACAACCAGTGGAACCCGACGCCAATCCCGAAACCGTCTTCGAAGGAAATCCAGAGGCGCAACCCGACGTCGTCGAGGAAGTCGTGGAAGCCGACTTTGAAATCGTCGAAGGGGATCTGCCCTTCGATGATGCCAGCGATGACCAGGGAAGCAATACCGCCGACGTCCTCGTGGGATCCCCCGACACTTCCAGCGGCTCCTGTGGATGCCGACACACCCCGGCACAGGCACCAACCGTTCCCTGGGCTACCTTGTTGCTGGCGGGACTGTTCTGGTTGTTAATTCGGAAGAGAGCAGACAATATCAGTCCCAGGCGGTGAAGGCAGAGACGGTCTTCAGATCCCACATGACGCCACGAAGATGAAACCGCAGAATCGTCGCACCGTCCCCTTCCTCGGTCCCCCACAACTCAAAGTCCGTATCCGATAGAACGTTGACTCCACCAGGATCGCAGTGAGGCTTCTTCGACTCGTCGAAGTCGGAAATGAAGTGCTTGCGAATCTGCTTCACGAGCTTCTTCAGGCGACTGTTTGTCTCGTAGGTCTTCGGCTCGTTCACCATAAGGCAGACGCGCTTGACGAACTCGCGCACGTGGTGCGGATTCGCCTTCTTGAATTCGGTGCGAACTTCCGAAATGCAGGTGTCTCGCCATTTGGTCCCCTGCTTGACCCCCAAAATGGTGACTCGAACCCACAAACCCCCACTGGTCTTCGGGACATCCTTCAACTCAATGGCAGCAAATGCGTTCTCAACCTTGCCGACTCGGCTGCGGAGGAGTTTGGACCCGCCAAACAACTCGACCTTCACCTTGGTGGGCATTCCGTTCTGGCTGTACGTCTTCCAATTCGTCTGCAACCCTCGAGTCAGGTGCACAACCACGTCCTGGGGCCCCCCCATGACCTTTCCATCCCCAAGGTACAGCGAAATGCTCTCGCCAACACCGTCCCCCTTTGCCCCTTCACACCAACCGGTGCGAGAGTCTCCATCCATGGCCTTCTCCGGGCCGTAGGTCGCCTTTGTGGTGACCTTTACGGTTGAAGTGGCCACCGCAGGGTTCTTCTTGGTGGGACGAACAGTACGCTCAACAGCAAATGCGGAGCCCACCGACAAGCTCAAGCTGACAGCAATCAACAGACCCTTGCAAATTCCTCGCATAACCACCCCCAAAGATGAGTTCAAACGCAATCCGTCGTCTACGGGAGCTTATCATGAAACGATGTGGTATCCTCATCAATTCCTGGTTGTTTCGACCATTTGGGAGGGCCATGGCCATGCCACGAAGAACCGCTTATCTTCTGGGGACCCTGCTTGTGCTTGGATGCACAGCACCCCAGGGTTTCGAGCCTGCAAACAGGCGCTTGCAGCAGTTCGCCCTGGAATCATCTCCGGAAACCTGGACGCAAACCGAACTCCACATTCCCTTTGGTGTTGAGCAATCGACGTTGGCGTTCGTGCCTTCTCTTGAGACTCGAACAGGTCAAGGGCCCACAACCGCCTTGAGGTACGAAGGGGAGTTTGTCGTGTTGGATAGTGCCAACCAACGCATCGCCCGGTTCGCTCCAGACGGCTCGTACGTTGGACAAATCGATGTCCCTGCAATGACTCGGGACATCGGTGCAACAGCATCGGGGCTGTGGACCTACGCGCCTGCCAGTCTGAAAGCCACCCTCCTGGATCGCCAGGGAGGGGTCCTGGATACAGTGAGACTGTCTCCAGCAGCTTCCACCGCTGTCGCAGTCCAATGCCTTGACGGAGAGTTTGGATTGTTGACTCGGTTTCAGCAGCACGGGCTCCTTGGCACTGATGGGAGCTTTCGCCCCACTGATGGCGTCCCTGGCTTTGACCACTCAAAACGCGTCATACACGTAGAGAAGGGGGAAGCTGGAACCAAAATACACCTCCTGGAGATCCGGGGTGCCATCGTAGAAGGGGGGCGTTCTACTACCCATGAGCTGGTCGCTTCCAACCTACCCTGCACCTCGGCAAGACTTTGGGGAACCACCCAAGGGGGAAGCAGCGTCTTGCAGTGCGAAGCTCTTGTGGATGACGGGAGCACAGTGGAGCATCACTTCTATGAGTGGACTCCTCCATTCTCTCCGAATCTTCTCTTTCGCACCGTCCCCGACGGCGATTTCCCTCCCTATCGGCCAGTACAGGTCACAGAAGATGGATTCACCCTCATGATTCCAGGAGTTGATGGGGTAACCCTTGTGGACTTTCGCTGCGGGAGGGACTCATGAACACTCACAAAAGCGTCTGCGTATGGGCCGCACTGCTCGTGCTCCTTCCGGCACTGCTGAGCGTCTCTTCGTCAACCCTTGCCATCGAGCGAAACGAAGTCCTCGTGCGCGCCCAGACCTATGTCTACCACCCGTGGCATTGCAGCCAGGCCAACAAAACAGCGTCTTGCAGCAGCGGCTATGATAGTGCCTTCGTGCCGGGGGACTACCTTGGACTCCCGTATGATTGGGGCGGCTATATGTCCTTGTATACGTTCGACCAGGGGATCCAGGACGGACTTGGGGCTGGATCCTATTCCAGCGATGGAGTTCTTGACTGCACCGTGGGCCTTGACTGCAGTGGGTTCGTCTCAAAGGCTTGGGACATCGGCCACTACACAACCAGCAACATCGAAACCGTTTGCGACAGTATCTCCAGCTCTCAGGCTCTCCCGGGAGATGCTTTCAACGTAGCGGGCTACCACGTCATCCTCTTTGGAGGCACAACCGACGGGGATTGGCCACTGTTCTACGAAGCCATCGGATACGGAGTCATCGCCAATGCCCTTTCTGGATGGAGCAACGTTACCGGGTTTTCCCCGGTGCGGTACAGCGGCATCACCGGAGCGGCTAGCGTTGATAGCCCGGTTGGTACCGCCGTGAATCCAATTCCAGTAGGTCAGTTTCCCTTTGTACACAATGGAAACACCGCTACCTCTTTGTCCGACATGTTCGACCACTATGGAGCCGACACCACAAAGAACGAAGCCGGTCCCGAGGTTGTCTACGAACTCACCATCGACTCCCCCGGAACCCTCACGGTGCAAGTCCAGGACGGAGACGGAGTGGACATCGATGTTCACGTCTGCTCCCACTTGTCGACCTTCGATTGCATCGCTCGCCACGATACCTTCATTCAATTGGACGATCTTTCCTGCGGAACGTGGTACGTCATCGCCGACAGTTGGACCAACGCTTCGGGACAATCCTTTCCAGGGGCATACACCCTGACCGTTGACTTTCAGGGAAGTGCTGGAACCTGTCCTGGACAAAACGAGCCGTACGAGTTTCAAGGCGCCCCAGGGGGTACCTGCCAGTTTCCTGGAAACTCCAATCTTCCCATGTGCAACCCCACCCTTGGAGCCGACACCTGTCTGTATACCGGAAGCAACCCCCAGGACGATTCCTTTTGCACCATGAATTGCTCGGGCAATGGGGATTGCCTTGGTGTCTTCGCCGGAGGATGCTGCGGTGATATCCAGGGAGCAGGTCGAGAAGAAGACTACTTCTGCCTCCCCGCCGATTTCTGCTCACCCGTCGTTGTGGACGAGGACCTGTTTGATGTGGTGGAGGGGTCGGAAGATGTCACCATCGCAGAGCCAGTAAACGACACACAGGAACCCCCGTTGGACTGCTGCGACGACCAGGATGTGCCGGAAGAAACTCTTGTCCCAGATGCCTTCATCGACTGGGGCCACGGGGAAGAAGACGGCGCCCATGGCGACGACCTTGCCGCTTCTGCGGACAGCGCTTTGGCGGATGGTCAGGAGATGGATGCAACTGTTGATCAAGCAGAGGAGAAAGACGACACAGGTAGTTCCAACGGGTGCGCCATGTCAGGGAAAGGCGAATCGACGAGTCGGGGTGGTTTCCTCGGCCTGCTGTTGATGATCTTGATGAGTACGATCTACTTCAGAAGAGAATCGTCCCGGCTTGTGAATCGATAAGTTACCCCGCGATTCTTCAATTCCTCCAGCATCAGTTGAGTTAGCTTCGGATCCCGACCGATGACCTCGGGAGGAGTGATTCCGGGAAGGTTCCAGGTTCCGTCCACCAACCATCGAGCAACAATGGCCGCAGGAAAACCCGTGGTTCGGGCCATGCTCGTGGCTCCGAGTTCGAAATCGGTCTCGTCGTACAAGTCCCATGAGACAGTGGCTTGGCGTCCGCGCTTCACCCCCGAAACTTCCACTCGCATGACAGTGAACTCTCGAGCATCAGGCTCCAATTTCCACGCATCAAAAAGGAGCGCTGCAGCGACATCAAAGGGACGCACCTGCTGCCCTGCAACAAGCCTGGGCTTCGTGTCGAAGAAGCCCGTGTCCTTAAGCAATTTCACCTTCCGGGCGTATCCAGGATAGCGGAGAGTTCGCTCCAGCATGTTGGGACAGTCGAGGGTTGTCAGGAGGGTCCGAAGGCCGTCCGTGTTGAAGGCTTCCAGAGTTCCGACGCCCGGGAATTCGAGGTACTCCAAACCCGACAGCGCCGGATGCGTGACCACCCTCCGGTTCACCACGAGACGAGCCGGCCGGGTGTATTCTTCCAGGACATCCACAGGGGAAAAGGGGATCGTGTACTGCCAGGGCAGGGAACGTTCAACAGGTAGACCGCCGACGTAAATTCGCAAATTCAGGGCCTCGTCCATCAAGGCCACTCCTCGCCCAGCAAGCAAGTTCGACATTCCCGGTGCAACCCCCATGTCCACCACCACGGGCACTCCCATCTCCCGGGCCAGATTGTCGAGTTCCAGGCTATCCTCGGGCATGAAGGCGATGTCCACGCATGGATGTCCCAACTCGATGACGCTGCGGAGTGTCGAGTACCCCATGTGACCGGGAACGGCGTTGACGACAACGGCAGCATCGCCCGTCGCTTCCCGCAAACAATTGGGGTCTGTGAAGTCGGTAATAATTCCTTCAATTCCATGAGGAGTGAGGCGCTCTAGGGCCACCCTGTCCTGGTCAAGAACGGCGACTTCGAAATTTGAATCTGCGGCCAGGTCTCTGGCGATGAGGGAGCCAACTCGCCCGGCACCCAACACAACAGCAAGCATCATGACCTCCGAGGATAGGTAGAGAGGTTACCCGCAACGGTTGACAAGCATCCATCCAATGGGGTGGTTCCAAATCTAACATGTTCTACGTTTTCGTGAACAGGAAAAGTTGGGAACCGTAGCGCAGTACGATTTGGGAAAATTCATCGTTGCCAAATAGTCGTGCGGCGGTTATCGTGGAAACTCGAACCAGAAAACCGATGAATCGGAGGAGCCATGCGAGTTTCGCAACTGTCAGTACTGACGATGGCTTTTGCAATGCTCATTTTGACCGGTTGCAAGAGCGAAGAACACGCCAATGACCCGAGGGGCAATGAGCAGGGAGAAGAGCAGACCAGTTTGCCCATCAATTCCAATGTCGTGATGACGAATGTTGCTGTGGACGCCGGTTTGCAATGGACCCGCTCATTTGGTGACGACAAGTTGACCACGATTCTTGAGGATACAGGGTCTGGAATAGCCTGGATCGACTTTGACAACGACGGACTGCTGGACATCTACCTGCTCTCCGGAAGCCACGTCCCGGGTTACACAGGATACCTGGAGGGTGAAAAGCCTCTCCCCGGGAGATCGGCGCTGTATCGAAACAACGGGGACGGGACCTTCAGTGACTCCACGGACATCGCCGGAGTAGGATTCGAAGGATACGCCGTGGGTG
>CALFHQ010000565.1 GCA_937876385.1 uncultured Pseudomonadota bacterium | reverse complement strand
CACAGGCACTATCCGTGCAGAAGTTGTCACACGCCTTCAGGAACACCCAGTTTGTACCCGACGCGTTGCACTGGGCAACGTCGATCCCTTCGCAGCGGGTCGCCCCGGGTTGGCAAAGTGAAAGAGAACGGTCCTGATCGTCCTCTGAGCAGGCAACGGCAAAGGACGCGACCACCAGCATTGCAAGGGTTGTTGCGAGCTTCGGGAATCTCATGGGGGAGCCCTCCGGATTTTCCTTTCAGCCTATCTCACTGTCTCCCGAGGAAGCAAGGGTTGCGTCGAGGGTGGTTCTGTTTTTGTCGGCGACGGCGACGGCGACGTGAGCGGCGACGGCTACGGGAAGGGCTACGAGTTTGATGTGATTGCCCAGGCTATCGAGAAAGGTATAGGGGGGCGAGAGTGTGTCTTCGAACTACTCGGCGGGGTCCAGCAGGGTGCAGCTCTCAGAGACAGACAGGATGTCTGCTTCGGTGGCGTAGAGTGGGTGGGTCTGGTTCTCTACCCACAGCGGCATCAAGTCAGCGTAGTGGGGGGTGAAGACGGCGCCGTCCTGGCCTCCGGGGATGATGGTGTGGGCTTCCACCGTTTCGTCGTTGAGGATGAAGACGTTGCGGATGGCTGGCCCGCTTTGGAAGGTGAATTTGGTGTCTTCGAAGCCTGGGTCATTGGCGTCCACCACGAAGTTGTCTCCTGCTCTGGGATAGCCGTTTGGAAGTACGCTTTCGGGGGGTATGGCAGCACTCCCGCCTAAGGGGTGGGTGAGCTTGATGGTGTGAAGGTTGCCCCACAGCCACTGGGTCATGTCGTCGGTGCCAAAGCCCCCAGCCTGGGGCACTCCGACCTGCTCCGGGTTTGCCAGGAAGTCGAGGGCCAGGTTCAGCGCCTTCAGGGTGATCCAATGACGGGTTTCCACCTCTGCCGTGTCGGGATTGTCCCACACTACGCTGTCTCCCAGGTCACCATCCCACGTGGCGAGAGACTGTGGGTCGGCGTACAGGCGCAGCAGAAACTTGGCTGTAAATTGACGGTCAAATCCAGTGGAGACCTTGTTGTCCAGCAGCTCCTGCGCCACAAAAACAAGCCACGCATTGAAAATCGAAGTGGCTATTGCATCTTCCTTCTGCGTCGCCGTTGCGTCCTCCCCTACCCCGCTCTCGGCCATGAAGGACCAGGCAGCGAGCTTCTCTTTGGCAGCGAGGACCTCGGGGGTCGCCAAGACAGCCAGTTCCCCTTCGGGATTGTCCGTCGCTTCGGCTTCCGCTGCTTCGATGGCTTCCAGAATATGGGAGGTGAGGGCCGCACCCATGGGAGAGCGATGATCCCCCTGAATGGCTTGCATGTGCTCCAGGGTCAACGGGGTTCCGGCGTCCACAAGATCAGACATCAAGTCGTTGACTCGTTGAACTCGAAAGCCCAGGTCGAAGGTGTAACCCTGGTAGGTTGAGTCGTTGTACGGGTTGCCGTCGAGAGTGTGCCCCAGGGCGTCTCCGTTGGCTGTGATGATGTACCCTTGCTCGGGATCAACGGACTGCGGGAGGCCCTCCAGGGCGACGTCTCCTTCCCACTCACAGCATCCAGTGCCGGGATAGGGGAGGTACGCCGGGTGGTCGGTGTCGCCGGC
>CALFHQ010000564.1 GCA_937876385.1 uncultured Pseudomonadota bacterium | reverse complement strand
CGCCCCGGACTCAGGCGCCGGCGCTACCTTCCGAGTCCTCGCCGACGCTGTGTGGAACAACCAACAGCGGGTCGTTCCAACCCCCCTCGATGAAGTGGCGATGGATGAATTTCTAAGGAAAGGCTAGAGCAGGCTGTCTATCCTGCACGGGAAATCAGAACACCCCACTAAGTCCGTTCAAAACCCGCTGCGCCAGGTGCACCGCACCTTCAAAACCGAACAAAGGAGACTCCACCAAGCCGTGCTTCAGGTAGGATGGATAGCCCACTTCCAGACTGGGAATTCCCAATTTCAACGCGTCAATCAACTCCACGCCGCTGCCCAACAACAAGTCCGGTCTGGGATTGCTCCCCTCCACAGCCTGAAAAACGGCGTCCCTTCCCGGAGCCAACAACAACTCGGGAGCAGGAAGGTCGGTGGGATCGCACCCAGAAAGCTGCTCGGTAAAACGCTCCTCTCCCCCCAAAGAGCGGTCCATCAAACCCACCACAACATCCTGTAGGCCAAAGTCCCGCAAAGCACCGGTGAGACCCGCTGCCAACGGTGTGTCAGCAAACAGGGCGAAGGTCCGCACAGCGTCCGGCTCGGAAATCCTCGAGGTCAACATGTGGATAACGGGTACCACCGCCCCCAAGGCATCTTCCACGAAGCGATCCACCTGGGAGCGATGAACGCTGGCCCCTTGACCCACGGCATGAAGGAAGCCTGTCGTGGCTTGAAGTCCTATCGGCAATCCCACCCGAATCGAAGGACGCCCGGTGCGCGCCTCCAGCCAATCAGCGTCGTCCCAGCAGTACGGCAGGACAATGTTTGCAGCAGCGTCGCCCGCCTTCAAAAGGTCGGTGACAGGCTCCCCGGAGAGGAAGATCCCCCCGACATCCACCCCAATGCCTTCCAACAGGAGACGCAACGCCTTCACATCGGCTCGACGGTCTGCCTCATAACGGTCGAAGAAATGACCGATGATGTTGACCTTCTTCGCCACCGGCTCGGCAGTCCAATCGGTGGCGTCGACCACCGCCCTTATCACACTTCGATACCCATCATAGAGGTCGCCGTCAAACCCCGACGCCGGGATATGGCGAACCAATGGCACAACCTCTTTGTCCACTTCCAATGCTGCCTGAGTAAAGTCCTCCCCGGTCATCTCCACAAAAGAAGTGGTCAAGATGAACGCCGCTTCGGGCTTTCGACGCACAAGCCAGGTCTTCACAAACCCCTTCATGCGCTCGGCCCCCCCTTGAATCAACTCAACCTCTTTCGTGTCCGTCCAGATCTGCGAGTTGTGCGCCTCTCGAAACCAGTCGTGATAAATCTGGTGGATGCTGGTCTTCACCTTGCACCCCTCTCCCGTGTGAAGAAAACAGATCGCGTCGGGCATGGCCAGAGTAGCCAGATAAGCGCCCATGTACCGGGTGTGAGTGAGATTCGAGGGATTCGCTCCGGGTTGAAGTCGTCTCGTCATTTTCTCAGATACCTCCCGTAGCGTCCGGAAAACCCAGAAGAGAGAGACCCAATAACCATCTTGACGTTGTGCAACATGCCGGCAAAACCGGGGCGCATTCTCCCCTGCTTCAGAAAAGCGATACCGGCCAACCTGGCTTGATTGCTCAGGTGATCCGGCCCGTAAACCAGCGAGAAGTCGTCTCTTGCCAAAGCCTCGGGCAACACCACCGGGTCGTTGAATGCGACAAAAGGCAAGTCAAAGCCCAACTGCGAGAGACGCCCCCCAATCTTGGAGAGCCCATCATCCGTCTCCCGCTCCTGGACCATGACCACGACCTCCATCCCCATCTCCAGGAATGCAGCAAGATCCCCCATCCCCTCCAAGGCCAGAGAACCAGCCTCGTAATTCTTGCTCGACCCCAGAATATAAGCCACTTTTCGCCCCCGCAACGGCTCGGCCAACCGAGTCACGGCAAGGGTTGCCTCCCCTTCCATCTCGGCCAACGGGCCGTTGGACGTCGAAAACGAATCGAGTATGGCGGTGTAGAATTGTCTCGTGGGACCCACACCAACCGGGGGGGGCAACTCCAACAGGCTTCCAGACTGCTCAAGGCGCCCCATGAGTCGGGGAAACATGCGACGGTCCGCCACGACGTGGGTCGATGCAGATGCCACCAACTTCCAACGCTCAACGGAGGTCCGAGAGGGAAGCTCCGCCGCGAGACGCAAGTCGCCCAGCGCAAGAACCCTCTCCAACTCTGCCCGCTCCATAGGGCGAAGAGCTGGGTATCCAACCAATGTCAAGGCTTTGGGATCGGTGGATTCCGGCAACGGAACGTTGGTGAGCATCAACTCGGAAAACCAATCAAGAAGCTCCGGTTGGCTCTTTAACCGAAGACCACCGGTAGACAAGGGAGTAACAGAGACTCCAAAGCGGCGGTCAGCCTCCCGAGCAATCTCCTCCAAATCCTCTCCAATCATCTCCGAGAGACAGCTTCCCAGCAGGAAGATCTGGTCCACGCCTGACCGGGAGACCAACTCGATAGTCTCCAAAGCTCGCTTCCCCGTGACGCCGGTTACCACATCAGTTTCATTCAACGCCGTAGAGTAGAATCGTTGCGACCCCAGAAGAGTATCGTGAAAGTCCGGCGCCAACCGAAAGGGGAAAACCCGCAAGAAGGGGTTGATGCAATCCACATCCCCGTGAATCAACACGGCGAAATTCCCCGGAGTTTCCAGAAACAGGGTCCCCAGCCCCACCATGGAGCAACTGGGTTGCGCCAACTGACCAGCCTTCCCCTTCTTTCCCTCTTTTCCCATGAACTTCTATGCCCCTTCGTGACGCTCCAACAGGAGGGCGTAATGTCGGTCCGACACAGGCTCACTCCGGGTCACGTGAAACCCGAATTTCGCCAGAATCTCCGATGTCTTCTTGGGAGTCAATCGAACCTCCGCCGGAGGTCCCTTGCCGTCGGGAGAATCACCGAATTCGATGACAAGTATCCGGGCTCCTGGCCGCAACGTCGGCTCCAGCAGCGACATCACGTCGCGAAGCTCACCATTGTACTCAAACCCATGGAGAACGTTGGCCATCAGCACAAAATCCACCGTCTCCTGGGCCAACGGAATGGCCAACGTCGCATCAAACTCCAACGGGTACACGTTGGCAATTTCTGCCTTCGCCAACTCCTCCTTCAACGCTGCCATGGAGTCGTGAAAGGAATCCAGCGCATACACCACCCCACCCTCCCCAACAACACCAGCAGCGGCCACCGAGAAGTGCCCATCACCACAACCCAAATCCAGCAACACCTCCCCCTCTTCAGGACCCATCCGCCTCAAGATTCGGGCAGCATCCAAATGGTCTCGACTGGAGGCTCCATGATGCTCATGCCAATGCTTCCCCTTCACCCTCCCCTCCTCTCCCTCTACTACATCTCCACGCTCATTCCTATCCACCATGATTCCCTCCTCCACACATAGGGGTCAGACCCTTTCGTTTTTCCTTTTCCCTTGGATCCAGCGCATACCGGCAGGATCCAACACATAGGGGTCAGACCCTTTCGTTTTTCCTTTTCCCTTGGATCCAGCGCATACCGGCAGGATCCAGCACATAGGGGTCAGACCCTTTCGTTTTTCCTTTTTCTCTCGTCCTCTCGATCCATGATCCAGAGTTGTGCACTGCGCACCCACTTTCCAATCTCGTCCTCGAAGGGACTTCGCCGAAGTCTGTGGATCGTCATGGCGACCTGGCTGCGGGTTGCTCCAACAGCCTTCCCGATGGTTCCATGGTCGAGATCGGTCTCCTGGAGGAAGAGCCAGATGGCAAATCGCCGGGCAGGATTCCCATGCCGTCCTCGCCTCTCCTGCAGTACTTCCGACCACTCACGGTCTGTCACGGTCCTGAAGATCTCCTTCACGACATCCACCTGATAGGCCTCACGGTCGCTCCGGGTTTCCTCGTCGACAACTTCAGCCACAATCTTCCGGGTGAACAGCCCCTTCTTGACGTCAAAGTCCATCGGCCAGGGAAGCTCACCCAGGCGGTAGGCCCGGGTCTCCTCGATGAGCTGTTCTCGAGACTCATACATCGCCATGACCACATCGGTGCTCAGCCATTCAGGCGGCCGGCTTATCCCAACGTAATCCGTGTAGCTACACCACAGCGACGAACTCGGTTCCAGCACGAGGCGGGCCCGCACTGGGTTCAGATGAATATAGGGTACAAGCACCTGGAGGTGCTCCGATTCCAAAACAAGCTGGTTCTTGAATCGCCCGCGAAACACAGGACCGTCCCATCCGTGCTTCAGATTCAAGACCTGCGTGTAAGACCCCAGCAGATGCCTCATACAAGTGGAGAGGTTGCCCCGTACGCTTCGAACAAGCAGATGGAAGTGATTGGGCATCAGCGCATACGCGTGAACTTCCAGGCCGAACCGTTGGACGACACGTCCAAGTTCCCCCAGGAAGAGGGAGCAATGCTCCGAATTCAAGAACGTCGGTTCCTTTCGTGCTCCCCGGTTCATCACGTGGTGCCATGCACCGGGATAGTCAATGCGTGGTTGTCGTGGCATCTCAGTTCCTCCTCGTCATCGCCCAACATGCGACACAGAGCAATCGCAATGGCTCCATTGCCGAGCCCTTTTCCATCAAATCGCCAGTCATGAGCCAGTGTGCAACATCCGGAAGAGCAAGAAAAGGAAAAACGAAAGGGTCTGACCCCTATGGGTTCAAATGGGGTGAATTTGGGGTGTTTGGTCGGAAAAGGAAAAACGAAAGGGTCTGACCCCTATGGGTTCAAATGGGGTGAATTTGG
>CALFHQ010000563.1 GCA_937876385.1 uncultured Pseudomonadota bacterium | reverse complement strand
GTGGTCGCCGGGGGGGGTCACTGCGACAAAGACTGGATTGGGGCGAAGGATGGTGTCTGCCAGGGTTCGAATATCGTCGGGCATGGTTGCCGAGAAAAAGAGGCTCTGGCGGTTTGCAGGAAGGAGCGCGACCACCTTCCGGATGTCGTGAATGAACCCCATGTCGAGCATCCGATCGGCTTCATCGAGAACAAACACCTCGATGTCGGCGAGGGACACAATACGCTGATTGATGAGGTCGAGAAGGCGCCCGGGGGTGGCGACCAGTACCTCGGCTCCTCGCTTCAAGGCAGCAACCTGGGGTACTTGACTGACACCACCGAAAATGACGATGGTTTTTGTCTTGGTGTATCGACCGTAGGTCTTGAAACTCTCTGCAACCTGGGCAGCGAGTTCTCTTGTGGGAGTAAGAACCAGCACTCGAACCCGGCCTTCTTTGTGGCGAGGGACTGTGTTGGTGGAGAGATGGTGCAGAATCGGCAGGGCGAATGCCGCAGTTTTTCCAGTGCCAGTTTGGGCACAGCCTAAAACGTCCTCACCCTTCAATACCGGGGGAATGGCCTGTTCCTGAATGGGTGTGGGGTGCTCATACCCTTCCTGCTCGACGGCATCGAGTAGGCGTGTGAGCAAGGGAAGCTCCTGAAATCTCATGAATGGTGTTCCTGTTTGAAAAGAAGAATCTATCAACTCCAGCCGAAGGAATCCGGCGGTTGAGGTGGCCTCACCCTACCCTATTTTCGACAAAAGGGCAAATTGGAATCCCCAGAGAGGGCCGCTGAACAGGGGTCCGGGACGGGCGCCGGGGTTGGCAAGGAGTGCCTTGGATGGTACTGTGCGAAGCGGAGGACGGCAACATGGCCCCTTTGACTTCAAGCCAGCGGGAGGAGTTTCGTCAGATGCTCCTTACCCTTCAAACTGAGCTCAAGGCTATGGTTGAGGGGCGAAGTTCGGGAACTCGTCCAGTGGCACCCGATTCCGCCATTGGCCGCATCTCTCGAATGGATGCCATCCAGATCCAGCAGATGGCCCAGGCCAACATGAGGAAGGCGAAACAGCGGTTGGAGCAAATCGAGGCCGCCCTCAATCGGCTGAAGGGAGATGACTTTGGTGAGTGCGCCGAATGCGGAGACGATATTGGCTATCCTCGGCTGAGGGCCAGACCGGAAGCCCCCTTCTGCGTCCTTTGCCAGAATCGAAGAGAACAAGGGAACTGAGCTTTCGACAGCTTGATGGCCCCCCCTTTTCAACCGTTCAAGTACGACATCAGACCAGAGGGGCCGACACCCCTGCGGAGACAGTATGAAACCCACGGTATCTACCGACCTGTTCCTCACACTTACCCCTGAACGTGTTCTGGATGCCGTGGAAGCCACCGGATTGAGTTGCAACCCCGTGTGCCAACCGCTGAACTCCTACGAGAATCGAGTGTACGATATCCAACTGGAAGACGAGACCCACGTCGTCGCCAAGTTCTACCGTCCGCAGCGATGGACCCGAGAGCAGATCCTGGAAGAGCACCGCTTCATGAACGACGTTGAAGCTGCCGAGATCCCCCTGTGCAATCTACGTCGATTCCCTGACGGAAGCACTCTCCAGGAACAGGATGGAATCTTCTACTGCCTGTACGACCGATTCGGAGGAAGGGCGCCCCAGGATTTCGACCACGAACTGGCGGAGCGGTTGGGGATGTTGTTGGGGCGTCTCCACAACGTCGGAGCATCGGGCACCTCCCCCAGCCGAGTTCGCTTGAACGCCGACACCTACGTACGAGCCAACTTGAAGTGGTTGGCCGAAAACGAGACCATTCCCATGCACCTGGAGCGACGCTACCTTGAGGCCGGCAACCGTCTGGCCGACCTCGCAGAGGAGAGGATGGCGGGAGTTCCGGTGTTTCGTATCCACGGCGACTTCCACGCAGGCAACCTGCTGCTTCGAGATGGACTGATGCACGTCCTGGACTTCGACGACCATGTGGTTGGGCCTGCGGTGCAGGACTTCTGGCTGTTGCTTCAAGGAAGAGATCAGCACACCCAAAGCCTCATGGCATCGCTCATTGAGGGGTATGAGCAGTTCCGCCCCTTCGACCGCAAGAACCTGGAGCTCATCGAGCCCCTGCGAGCCCTTCGTCGAATCCACTACACCGCCTGGCTGGCCCGTCGCTGGCACGACCCCGTGTTTCCCGTCACCTGGCCGCAGTTTGCAGAGGAGTCCTACTGGGAGGAGGAGGTCGCCGACTTGGAGGACATGGTCATCGTCATCACTCGGCAAGGGGGGCACGGTTCTACACCTGTGTCGGAACCCGAGCCAGATCTGAGCAACAAGGACTTCTTCTGGGATTGGGAAGGGTAGCCTCGGTAGGGGTGGAAGTAGCGATTTTGTGACCCGCACACGGCGGGTCGATATCACTTACTTCACGAGGATGTCTGACAGCACTCTTTGGCTATTTCCGGCCGGTAGTAATTCTTCAAGAAGCGATCATCGTAGCTCTCTCGGGCAAGCTGGGGTTCGATTTCCATCGCTTGCTTCAGCCAGTACTGGACAATTTTTTCGTCGGGGTGCTTGCGAGTGAAGTGCTCGATAAGTGAAATGGCCATGGGTCGATGCCAGTTGTTCCACAGGTGAAGCACGGCTTGCTGAAAGAAGACTGAACGCTGCGTCGGCGACAGTTGCTCTGCCGCCTCCAAAAGGGGTGTCACGTCGTTTCGACTGGTGGCCTCCTCCAACGCCTTCATCAACGAGGAGTCTACCCGACGCCGCATAAACCACAGCAACACAGCCAGCAATACCGCTCCTCCAATTATCGCCATCGGCCCCATCGTCCCCTCCTCGTCGCAAAGTTCCAAACTACACCCCCTACACTACCTATTGCTTGGCCAAATGAAACAAAAATGGGCGCACAATGGCCCGGAAAACTGGTCGGGTGGGTCGACCGGAGTATGATGTCCGGCGAGGAAACCAACAATCCGGTAGAGGTCAATGCCCATGAAGCCTGATAGCAGACTCCCCCGACTGCTCGCCTTGTTCGGCGGTCCCGTGGTCTTCGTCCTCCTCTTCCTCTCCGTTCCAGACAGCTACACAACCCACGAGGGAACCCTCGCAAATCTGGGACTGGCGGGCTCTATCAGCGCAGGACTGGCGGGATGGATGGCAGTCTGGTGGCTCACCGAAGCAATGCCCCTTTCGGTGACGGCGCTGTTGCCTCTGGTCGTCCTCCCCCTCTCCGGGGCCTTCGCCATGAAGACGGCGTCGGCCCCCTATGCACATCCTCTGATTTTCCTGTTCTTAGGGGGGTTCCTTCTGGCGCTGGCGCTGGAGAGATGTGGTTTGCACAGACGCTTTGCTTTGGTGACCCTGCGAGCCGTTGGACAGCGACCGGACCGCATTGTAGGGGGGTTCATGCTGGTCACGGCGCTGCTTAGCATGTGGGTGTCCAACACGGCGACGGCCATGATGATGCTCCCCATAGCCACCAGCGTCCTGCTGCTCCTTCGGAATCAAGAAAGCGAAAACAGCCTCGCCATCGCGCTCTTTCTCGGCATCGCTTACGCTGCTTCCATCGGGGGGATGGGCACCCTCATCGGAACGCCTCCAAACCTGTATCTTGCTTCCTTTGCCCGGGAGCATCTCCACATCGAAATTTCCTTTGTGCGATGGCTGGCCATTGGGATTCCCTTCGTGGTTCTCGCACTCCCCTTGGCCTGGTGGTTGCTCACTCGACGATTGTTCCGCCTGGAGCAAAAGGCCATTCCCGGTGCTGCCGAGCTCATCGAGGCGAAGTACAATGAATTGGGGCCGATGAGTCGAGGCGAACGGGCCACCCTCGTGGTGTTCCTGCTCACCGCGTTGGCCTGGGTCACTCGCCCTCTCCTCTTGTCCATCAACATTGCCGGGGTTTCCCCTCTGGAGCACCTCACCGACACCGGAGTCGCTCTCATTGCAGCCGTCGCCCTGTTCGTCGTTCCAGGAAGCAACGGTCCGCTCATGGATTGGAAGACGGCACTGCGAATTCCCTGGGGGATTTTGTTGCTCTTCGGAGGAGGACTGAGCCTGGCCATGGCCCTTGACTCCAGTGGATTGGGAGCCTACCTGGGGTCCATCGTGGGAAGTCTGGGGGTCCCACCAGGGCTCGCCATCGTCGTAGTCGTCACCACCCTCGTGGTATTCCTCACGGAACTTACCAGCAACACGGCGACGGCCACGACCCTGCTTCCCATTCTCGCCGGAATCGCTCCCGGCATGGGGCTCCATCCTCTCCTCCTGGCCATTCCTGCGACTCTGGCAGCATCGTGCGCCTTCATGATGCCGGTGGCGACCCCTCCAAACGCCATCGTCTTCGGAACGGGGCGAGTTCCCATCTCACAAATGGCTCGAGCCGGGCTGTGGCTGAATATCGGCGGAATCGTCTTGATTACGCTTGTCGTGTGGTTGTTGGCCGGGCCGGTGTTTGGAATCTAGCCGGTTCCTCTACTGATTGTGCAGAGGATTGAAGAAGAAGAGATAGGCAGCGGCCACCCCCGGCACGAGGAAGAGTAGCCGTCAAATCGTCCAACGCTGCCCCCAGAGCCGTTTCGCACCGTTCCATTGTCGTCAATGCGCCCCACGGAACTTCCGCTTGAATTCCGAATCGTCCCGTCTGAGTCCACCCTGCCGATGGACGAGCCGCTCCCGTTTCGAACCGTTCCGTCGTCGTCGATGCGACCGACGGAGGAACCCGAGGAGTTGCGAACGGTGCCATTCTCATCGATGCGCCCATCCCCGGAGC
>CALFHQ010000562.1 GCA_937876385.1 uncultured Pseudomonadota bacterium | reverse complement strand
CCGGATGTCCTCTTCCGTGAGGCCGGCGGTAGCTTCCTTTCGATAGCGGGCGATAAAAGGCACCGTGTTCCCCTCATCAAGGAGTTTCACGGTTCCCTGGACGGCTTTGGCGGACAACCCGGTAATGGATGCGATTCTTTGATACATGACCCCTCCTGGACGCTGTGAGAGCATCCTATAGAGGATTCTGTTGATTCGCAATCAAACAGGGTCAACGGGTCAGAGCTGCACCGAAGGCCTCGTCAACGATCCAGCAACCTCCTGGAGGAAGTGTGCTGCTAGATCCCCATCGATGAGGCGATGGTCGAACCCCAACGTCAACCAGGCAAACTGCCGAACGACGATGGCATCTCCCGCTTCGGTTTCGATGACGGCAGGCTTCTTCTTAACCGCTCCGACCCCCAGGATGGCAACGTTGGGTTGGTTTATGATGGGGAATCCCATGTCCTGCCCGAACACTCCGTAGTTGGTCACCGAGAAGGTAGCCCCAAACACTTCGTCGGGCACCAGCTTCTTGTCTCGAGCGGCTATTGCCAGGCGTGTGGCTTCTCGGGACAGCCCTCTAAAGCTGCGCTCATCGGCGTCCCTGATGACGGGCACCATGAGCCCATGGGCGCTGGCTACGGCCATTCCCAACCCGACTCGAGGTTGGGTCACAATCTCAGTCCCCTCGATTCTTGCATTCACCCACGGGTACTTCACCAGAGCCTGAGTAACCGCATGAAGAACGAAGTGATTCAAAGTCAACTTGAACCCTTCACGCTCTGAAAACGCTCCCTTGGAACGGTCAATCAAACGAACAAGATCCGTAACGTCCACTTCAAACAGGCTGTATGCGTGGGCCGATGTATCGAGGCTTCTGCGCATGTGCTCTGCGGTTCTCTTTCGAACGTTGTCCATCTCCTGGCGACTCCCATGCCCGGCAACGGAAACCACTCGAGGAGATGCGGAAAAGCTTTCGGGGTTGGCAGCATTGGGCTGGGGCAACCCAAACTTTACGGCCTGAAGCAGGTCCTTCTTGGTCAGGCGGCCGTTGCTGCCGGTGCCGGGGATCTGCTCCAGAACGTCCATGGGAATCTTCTCTTTGCGGGCGATGCTCAAGACCAGCGGGGAGTAGAATCGGTCTCCCGCCGGCTTCTCTTCCTTCGTGCCCTCTTTTCCAGAGGGTGCCGTAGAAATTGTCTGGGGGGCCGCTTCCGGTTTGGGTGTCTCTTCGGCCGGCTTGGCTTCCACGTTTGCGTCTGTTTCGAGGTACGCAATCACCGTCCCGACGTCCACCGTCTCTCCCTCGGGGTAGAGAATTTCCGCCAGGGTTCCATCCGCCGGGGACGGAACCTCTGAATCCACCTTATCTGTGGAAACCTCCAGCAGCGTATCCTCGGCTTCCACTTTGTCGCCGACCTGCTTCTTCCATTGGAGGATGGTGCCCTCCACGATGCTCTCGCCCAGCTTGGGCATGACGATTTCCAGTCTCATGGCTTTCCTCCGGGGGTCTCAGTACTCCAACAGTTCTTTGAGGGCCTCTGCGATGTTCTCCACCTGGGGTAGAACTTCCTTTTCGAGGCTGGGTGCATAGGGAATGTGCGAGTCGGCTCCGGCCACCCGTTTCACCGGTCCGTCGAGGGATTCAAAGCAGTTCTCGAAGACTCTGGCAGCGATTTCA
>CALFHQ010000561.1 GCA_937876385.1 uncultured Pseudomonadota bacterium | reverse complement strand
ACTCGAACGATGTCCACGGGGACATTCTCGATGACCGAGCGCTTGAACTGAAGTCCCATCCTCGACGCGCCGTTGGAGACCAACGCGATGTACATCCGCTTGTTCAGGAAGTAGAGCACCCCGAAAACAATCCCGGCGAGCATGAAGAGCCCCATCCAACCGGCCTGGAACATCCCGAAGAAGCCACCGAGGAAGAAGATGGCGCCGAGGATCAGAAGCTGGACGGGCTTCATGAATCCATACTCAAGGCTCGCTATGTTGGTCGTGGGAACGGTCTCGTTGGTTTCGCCAAAGAGGCTTGCCATGCGGACGTTCACATGGTGCGGGTCAGCATACAAGGTCGTCGTGGCGTCAATCTTCATGAGAGCCAGCAGCCAGGCCCACAGGCCGGGGGCTCTTCCCTGAATGTCCACAACCCCGGTCTGAGGGTCGCAGTGGAACTTCTTGAGAACCAGAGAGGGGCCGAGAGTCAGCGCTTTGAGCATGGAGTCCTCCATCCGTAGGGATTGACTTGCTACGACGCAACGAAATTGCCGCGTCACGCACGGTGTTCATAGAACTTCAAGTATGGGAGGGAGTGTAGCCCTGAAACGCAGGATGGGTCAAGGGCTGGTTCGGCAACAATTACCGGTCGGCCGGCGAGCGCCTCGGAGGGAAGGAAGTCGGCAAAGGGGACGGCGCAGTCGCACCTTCATGTGCTTCGAGCACGGCCACTGTCGACTGACGCAGCATACGGGGTTGATCGATGGCCGACATTCAGCGGCCGGGGAGCTTGCTGGTGTTAAGTCGCTCTTTGTGCTCAAGCTCTTCCTTGTATTCAACACTCCACTTGGCCCACGGAACGACCTTCAGGCGCTTGAATCCAATGGGGTCGCCGGTTCCTTCACAGAAGCCGAATTCGCCGGTCTTGAACTTGTCCAAGGCCTTCTCCACCAATCGCAAGAGCTTCCGTTCCTTGTGCAGAACCCGGAAAGACACAGCCTCCGATTCAAGAGCCGCTGCCTTGTCGAAATCCTCAATGTTGGTTTCCGAGGCAGATTCGGTAGCCTGGGCGCCTCGGTTGACAATCTTCCGTCTCAGCTCGTTGGCTTTGTCGGTGAGGTCCTGCTTGATCTCTTCCATTTGGGAGGGGGTCAGTTCGTTCTCAAGGAGTTTTTCTTCCTTCTTTGCCATGGTAGGCCTCTTTGTAACTTCGAGTAATGCAACTTGTGCCGATACCCAAGATAGCCATTTCCAGGGCGGGGTCAAGGCCAAACTGTTTGGACCCTGCTGAGAATAAACAATTACCCGGTGTCTGACCCCTCACTCTTCCTTCGGAGAGAAGACCCGGGCGTTCCCCTTTCGGCCATCCAGAACCACTGTGAGAGGGTGCGGAAGACGGACGTGGCATACGGACTCAGTCGTGTCCTTAATTGGAAGTGATTCCAGCCATTTGCGATCCAGGAATTGAAGTGCAGAATTATCCGTCGATTGGACATCGAAGAGGGTCAGATATCCCACCCCTCGGGAGATGATGTTCTGGAAGAAATGGGTGCCTTGGGAGGGCTCTACGAACTGCCCTGGGAAGGGCAACTCGGCGACCACTCTGGCTTCAGAAATCTGGGACCACTTGACGGGAATTCCGAGTCTGGGGTCTGAGGAGCCCCAACGCCCCGGACCGACGAGAAAATACCCCCGCCGACGCTGCTTCAACAACTGGTTGAGTTGTCCTACCTGCTCAGCCACTGCCGGGGTATCGAAGGAGGTCAGCGGAAGGTCCTTTACGTAGATGATGTCCTGGATTTCCTGGAGCACGCCGTGCCCCAGAGAGCGGTTCGTCTGGCAGACCAGGGTGCCGTTCTCGACCTCTTCGAGGTCCAGAAAGTCGTGAGAGACGTTTCGAGTGGCCCACGGGCGCACCTGCAACAGGTAAAGCACCGGGTCCTCTCCGGGGACGAGGTTCATGGCGAACTCGATTTCCGCAGCGCACCCCAGCTCGGAACGGACGAATCGAAGAACTCGACGAATGGTCTCTGCCAAGGGGACTTCGTTCCATTTCAGGACGCTGTTGAAAGTGACGATTCGAGGGCCCGGCAAGCGAAGGTTGTCTCGAATGGCATCGTCTTGCACAGAGTACACGCTGCCTACGCGCTGAAGCACCCCGTCCTCTTCGGCTTCGGCCAGTTCAAACAGCTCGATGGCCCCGTCGGCGTTGTTGTTGTAGGCAACGTTCTCTTGTCGGGTGAGGGCGTAGAATCGTCGCTGGGTGAAGTCCAGGTAGTCCTTGGAGCAGGTGAACTGAGGCAGCGAGCGAGGGGTGCCTGGAGAGAACCGAAGCACCGACTCCCCTTGTACCACTGCCTGACCCAAACCCAAGGCCAGGAGTGCCATGCCGTCTTCCGCCTTCTGAGCTCCAACCGGGTAGTAGTTGTGGGTATGCCCGACCCCGGACATCGTTGGGTAGAAACGGTCCCCATGCCAATTTCCAACGACCTGCTGGATGATGATCCCCATCTGCTCGTCTTCGAGGCCGAAAGAGGTTCCAGCCAGGTAGGTCCGAGCGCTCTCCCCATAGGTAGAGGCGTAGACGGCCTTGACGGCCCGCTGCAACTCCCTCAGTCGCACAGAGTCTTTGGTGGAGTCGTTGGGAAGCATCACGGTTCGGTAGATTCCGGCGAAGGGCTGGTACTGAGAGTCCTCCAACAAACTGGAAGATCGAACCGCCAGCGGACCGGGCAACTGCGACAGCACGAATCGAAGCTGCTCCACCAACTCGCCGGGTAGGGGGGCTTCCAGGAAGCGCTCCAGGATGGCTTCGTCGTCCTCGGTGTCCTCGGCAAAATCTCGAAGCTGGTTCTTATCCACGAAGCGCACGAACCAATCTGTCGCCACAGCCAGAGTCTTGGGAATGGTCACCTCCAGGTCGGTGAAGTACTCCTTGATCTTCTGTCGAGCGAGCATCGAGTTCAAGAAGGCGATCCCTCTCCCCTTGCCACCCAACGAACCGGAGCCGATTCGGACGAATTGGCTGGCGCTGGGGGTCCGGTGCGCATCGTAGTCAGCGATGGCGCCAACCCGCTCGTCCGACAGCGCATCCTCAAGGCTCTTCAAAATGAAGATCCGTAGGTCCTGGGAGGTGGCAAATTCTGACACCCCCCGAGGTTGGAGTCGTCTGGCCAGTTGGAACATGCTTCGAGCCATCAACCAGCGAGAGAAGTGGTTGTGGTAGGCGTGGTATTGCAAGGACTCGTCGTCCACCCTCTTGATGGCATCGAGAAGTTCGTAGACGTTAGAGGCTCTGCCGACTTCTGTGCGGTCTGGGTGGCGAAAGACGAAATCTCCAAACCCCAGATTCTCCAGAAGGAACCGGCGAATTCGCTTGTGAAGCTTGGAAGACGTCTTCCGCACGAAGGGGATATGGAGGTGTTCGGCTTTGCGCTCGTTTTCCTCAAGGGCGGATTGCAGAAGAACCTCCACACGGGGATAGTTGGCTTGGACGTATCGGGCCAGTTGAATCCCGGCATCCACCGTGTAGGTCCCATTCATCGGGAAGCTGATGTCGCTGATGATGGCGATGATGTTCTCTGGGAACCGGTCGAATACCTCCACCGCTTCGTTGTACGTGGAGACCAGGAGCAACTTGGGGCGAGCCCGCATCCGCATGAGCTTGTGGTGGCGATTGAGACCCTCGAAGATGAGGGACTGAGACTGAATCATCAGCTCTTCGTAGAGGAGGGTGATGAACATCGAGTAGTAGCGAGGAGAGTCTTCCACCACCACAACAACTTGCACATCCCCCGTGCGAACGTCGTAGTCCACGTTCCACTCATCTTCATAAAGCTTAATGATGGACAGAAGAATCTGGGTGTCCCCCGTCCAAAGAAAAGTCCGGTCGATGGCCTTGGGGTCAAGATTCGGCCGGAAGTCTTCCAGTTCGCCCGCATTGAAGGTCAGCAGAACCACCGGTATGTCGGGGTGATTCGCCTTTACCATGCGTCCGAACTCGTTGACGTTGGTGTCCTCCAGGCGAACCATCGTGATGACCAGATCGACGGGGCGTTCGCCCAGGATCACCATGGCGCTGGTGACGTTTCGCGCATGAACGACTCTTGGGGCAGAGGACAGATTCATCTCGGAATATGCCTCAAAGAGGCGCTCGGTGAGTCGCCCGTCTTCCTGAAGAATAAAGGCATCGTAGGAGGAAGAGACGAGAAGGACTTCTCGCACCCGATAGGGCATGAGCGTGTGAAACCGCTTGTACCAAAGGGAACTTCTAGGAGCCCCCAGATGCTCCTCCAGTTCCTTCGTAAAATCAGTCATCGTGCCCTCCAGTCACGGTCGCACAGCATAACACGAATCAAAGAAGTCGTCATGGATCCGCGCCAGGATGCCGGGAGGAATGGGGGTGGTTCGTGGGTTTTGAATCGACGTGCGGCGTCTACCCCTGCTTGAATTGGAAAATACTAAATTTGCTGAGGTTTACGAGGTGGGAGAAACATAGTCAGGTTGTTCGTCGAGCCCGCCGGTCGCGAGGAAGGGGCGTTGAGTCGTAGCACAGGCGTACTACGTGTACTCCGAGCAGCGACTCAGCCCCTGACGAAGCTACCGGCGAGGATCGGCGGACAAGATGACTATGTTTAGACGACGCCCTGATCCAACATGGCATCCGCTACCTTGATGAACCCGGCGATATTGGCGCCGTTGACGTAGTTCACAAAGCCGTCTTTCTCTTTGCCGTGCTCGACGCAAGCTGCGTGGATGTCCTTCATGATGGTCTGCAGCTTGGCATCCACTTCTTCGCTAGTCCAGTGCAGGTGCATCGCGTTCTGGGACATTTCGAGACCGGAAGTGGCCACGCCGCCGGCGTTGGCAGCTTTGCCGGGGCCGTACAGAATCTTGGCATCCAGGAAGACTTCCACACCGGCGGGAACCGTCGGCATGTTGGCGCCTTCGGAAACCACGAAGCAGCCATTCTTCACCAGGGTCCGGGCATCTTCTTCGGAGATTTCGTTCTGGGTGGCGCTGGGGAATGCAACGTCGCACTTGACGTCCCACGGGCGTTTGCCTTCGCGGTATTCCACGCCGTACTTCTCGGCGTATTCCTTAATCCGGCCACGCTTCACGTT
>CALFHQ010000560.1 GCA_937876385.1 uncultured Pseudomonadota bacterium | reverse complement strand
CCACATTCAACAAGTCGAAGCGTCCGAAGTCCTCGGCAACATCTTCTTCGACGACCTCACCGTCGGCGGTGGACCCAGCCTCCTCCACTCGGCACGCTCCATTGAAGCAGATCGACCCCTCGGGGCACTGATCGTTGTTGAGGCACTGGCAGAACCCCGTTTCGAGGCACTCCTTTGACAGTCCAGAGGAAGAACCATTGGAGCTGCAACCGAGAAGTCCAAGCGCCAAGTTCCACAAGAGCAGCCAGAGGGAAACCCTCCCGGCGAATGGAGCGATTGAGCGGGTACCAGAAGGGATCGAAGCGAGTTGGTTTGTCATGGACGTTCCCCGGGGGTCAAAATTCGTCAGCGTACTTCGGCCATTATAGGACCGAAATCAAGCTGTTTCCAGCGCCAGCGAGAGACAAAGAGACTTTGAATGGCCGAATTCCATCAAACTGTGTGCCTCACGGCGAGGCGGGTGAGAGGCAAGTTCTCCAGAAGGAGTGGCCTTCTGCAGAGAATCAGATCAGCGCGGGGCGGGGGAATCCGGGCTTGATGGAGCTGTTGTGGGGCAGGTTGAACCGGGGATGTGGTCCGGGTTGATGACGTTCAACGAATGAATGGCGTAGACCACCGAATCCTGTGGGGTGCCAATGGGTTTCTTGTAGCCTCTGAGCCAATCCATGAACAGCTCCCGCAGGGGGCGAGGGTCTGGAATGACCACGGCTCCTTCGGGTAGGGTGTCTGTGACGTGAGAGAAGGAGCTTCCTCCTTTGGCCAGATACGCGCTGGTAACCACCGTGTATGTGGCTCCTGGTCGAATCTCCTCTACTCCTCCCAGGGTGACGCTGAGCAGGAGATTCCGTTCCCACTCTTCCCGCTTTCCGTCTCCGTTTCGGTCTTCTTCGATGCAGGGGTCCTTCGTGAGGTCGATGGTGACATCTACACCCCGAAGCACCGGGAGGCTGTGAGCGCCGGACGTCGCCAATCGCAGCATTTCCAGAAGTTGTGCGCCGGTGAGGGTGATGAGTGCTGCAGGGGAATCGAAGGGGAGGATGCGATACACGTCCTCCACCGTAACCTTTCCTTTTAATAGCCCTGCTCGAATGCCCGAGGAGTTGAAGATGGCCAGGTCGGCGTTTGGATAGGTCTGTCGAAGCATGTAGGTGATGAGGTTTCCAACGGGGTTGAGGCCGTCTGGACCGGCGATCATGTTCCGAACCACCACGGGGCCCAGCTCTTCTTGGGCATCAACCAGAACCTGCCGCTCTTTGGGGGAGAGCATCTCTTCCAAGAAGGGAATTGGCTTGACGAGTGCCCCCATGAAGGTGGCGGGAACGAGCTTCAGAGAGGGGTCGTCCGGTTCCCAGGTGCAACTGCCGGTCCCTTCGTACTGTTTGTGGCAGATTGGGATCGGGGGATACACCGTTGTCCGGGTGACGCGCTTGGCGCTGGGGGAGAATTCGAGAGCGGCCAGCCCCAAGTAGCGTCCGTTGGCGGCGGATTCGAGTACCGGAATCCCGTTGACGTAGTGGGCAACGATGGAGTGTGTGTGACCGCCGATGAGGAGGTCCACGGGTTGTCCTTTCAGATCCTTTGCCAGCACCAGCAACTCCTGGCGAGTGTCGCACGAAGAGATGTCTCGGGGGTCAGAC
>CALFHQ010000559.1 GCA_937876385.1 uncultured Pseudomonadota bacterium | reverse complement strand
CGATGTCTTCGAATTCATCCGCTTCCACCACCTCAACAAACTCTGGTTGAGGCTCTGGGGAGGGGTCCACAACCGGGGGAGAGCATTCTACATAGCACGGTCCGTCCCCTTCGATGACGTTGTCGTTGAGCCCCCCACCGTTGAGCCCCTCCATGACGTATCCCAGAGCCTCTTCGCTCAAGAGAATGAGTCCATGACCGACCAACGCCGTCATTTTGATGTTCCGGGCGCCGTCGATAATGGAGTTTGACGGGGGGACGATGATCTCGTCGCTTCCAGTCCAGATGCTCGTGTACTTGATGTCGGGCCCCGCTGTCTGATCGCAGGAGTTCAAATCCAACAGAAAGTCGTTGTCCTTCCACCCCTCCGGGTCCAACGGGACGCACATCTGGTCGGCCCCGCAACTGAAGAAGTCGAGGCACGCGACAATGGTTCCTTTGTGTGCTCCAGCCAGGGTCACGAAGTCGTTGATGGTTCTGTAGCCGCACAGGTACTTGATGTAATATCGCGTGTCCAGAGCACCCATCGAGTGGGCGATGATGTCGATCTTGTCACGCCCCGTTACCGCTCGCACCGTGTCCACCATCTCCTTCACGGCCTCGGCGTGGGCGGGATTGCACCCCACCACGTTGTCGAATTGAAGTGAAAACAGATACCCTTCGGGCCAACCGTTCTCAATCAGCTGATTCTTCAACCAGGTCCACGTTCCCGTCTGCCCCAGCAGGTACCCGTGCACCATCAACACCGGATCTTTCGTGTAGTCCGGCTCCGCACCACGAGCGGGAACGGACAGGACGGAAAACGCCAATACCAACAGTACGTGAGTCCAGAAGCGCATCCTTTACCCCCAATTCCACTGATTTGCACAGGATACCTTGACAGCCTGGTTGGACGCAACGCCAAAGCCGGGGGCGTCCTCGGATTTGTCTCGGTGTTCGTTGACCCCTTCCGGCCATGTTGCTATAACCTGGAGAACGCAAGGAAGACTTTGCCAACCTCCATCGAGGAGACCCCCATGCGCACCCATTTCGTTGTCTGTGCTTTCGTGGCCTTCTTAATCCTGTTGTTGTCCTCGGAAGGGGCCGCTCAGAACGTTCCCTTTGTCTACCACCGCTCCGGGTACACGACAGACAAGTCGGCCGCAGTGGAGGTGGAAGTGGGTTATGGCAGCAGGGAAGCTCGACCCTTCGGGGAGAGCGGTGTGGAGCAGGGGTTGCGGGTTCGCTTCTCTCCCCTCTCCTGGCTCAACGTCGAAGCTTGGACCGGGATGCTTATTCCCTCGGGAAGCGCCATGGCCGACGCCTACTCCACCGAAGTCAATGTCGGCCTCCTCAGCCAGGAAACCGGCTACGTCAACGTCACCCTCGGTGCGGGCTATCTGTACGACTATCAGAATGTTCATGTGCCCCGAATTCGGCTGGCCGTCAGCCGCACCTTCGGAAAGCTTGTTCTCATCGCTACCGGGCTGGGTGAGCTTCCCCTTGATAGCGACCGGGACGCTGTGGATGTCGTCTTTGGGTTGGCAGCAAGCTATGAAGTTCTCCAGAGAATCCGTGTGGGACTTGAGGTCATGGGAGAGGATCTGGAAGGGTTCTGGGAAAACGAGGAAGCAGAAGGGGGGGCCAAGGTGATCTTCGGCCCCACCCTGAACTTCGTCAGCTCTCACAATGTCCATTTCAAGCTCAATATGGGGGCGGTTTTTGCCGCCACCAACAACGAAGCCAGTCGCTTCGTGCCCGGCACAAACCCCATGGGAGACAGTGGGGTGATCGGGAAGTTCGTGGTCGGATACTCGTTCTAGGAGAACCCATTGGATGCTTCCATCGCCATGGCTTCAGGAGCCGCTACAGTGGCCTTCGTGCACACCCTGGCTGGTCCAGACCACTATGTTCCCTTCATCGCCATCGGCACATCCATGAAGTGGCGTTGGCCCAAGGTTGTGGGGCTGACCCTCTTGTGCGGGTTGGGACATGTGCTCTCCTCACTTCTTCTGGGACTCGTGGGCGCCACTGCAGGCGCCGGCTTCGGGCATCTGGAGGGAATCCAGGAATCTGCCGGTGCTTTCGCCGGATGGAGCCTCGTGGCGCTGGGGGGAGCCTATCTCCTCTGGGGAATCTGGCGAAGTCGCAAGCCCCACACTCACAAACACAGCGCAGACACCTCGACGACAGCGTCGGCGCTAGCTCCCTGGGCCCTCTTCCTGATCTTTGCCTTTGGCCCCTGCGAACCCCTCATCGCCTATGCATTCCCTCTGGGACTGGCGGAAGACTGGACCGGACTGCTCATTGTGTCGGTGGTGTTTTCGGTGGTGACGCTGGTGACCATGGTGGCTGTTGTGCTGGTTGCCCACGCCGGTCTCGTCAAACTCAAGAGCAACAAATGGCACCGGTACTCCCACGCCATCGCCGGAGGCGCCATTCTCCTCAGCGGTCTCGCCATCACGGTTCTGGGTCTATAACCCCCAAACAGGTCAAGGAACTAAAGGCAGTGTCCGGCGGTGCAAACCTGGGTGGACGCGGGACATTCGGAGGTGTATTGGCAGCACCAGTCGCTGAGGGTCCTTGAGACTCGAACGTCGTCGATGCTCCATGAGGGGGAGGCAAACAGTTGGGTCGAGTTACTCACTTCCACGGAAAACCGTATCCGCACCTGTCCACCGACCCAGGGGGTCAAGTCATGGGTGGCTGAAGTCCAGTTGTTGTCCGAAAACGACCCACCCTCCTCTTGCCAGAGAAGATTCCAGAACAACCCATCGAACACCTCAACCTTCGAATTCATCCAGCTTCCACCATCGGTGTTCAAGAATCTCCAGTAGGTCAAGTAGGCGGAGCCCTGGTTCGAGAGGTCGATGACTGGGGTGACCAGAAAGAAGGGACCGGTCTGTGTCATGGACGAAGTGATGCAGTCGCCGATGAGCACTCCGGCCAGGTAGTTGTCCGACGAACCACTGTGATCCATCGCTGGGTCGTCCTGGAAGCTCTGCCAGGCGCAATAGGAAGATGTCGCCGGTCCGCGCTCCCACCAGGTTTGATAGAGCCACCCTCGATCGGTGGAGAAATCGTCAAAGAAGAAGGGAGCCTCACAACAACCTTCGAGTCCCGTCGGAGCATGCTCGCACATGCCATTGATGCAACTGTCCACGGTGCATGGGTCGCCGTTGTCGCAATCCTCAGCCGCTGCGCAACACTCGTCAGTGTGTTGGCAGGTGTGGTCTACGGTGCACACATCCTCAGTGCACACATTGCCGTCGTTGCATTCAGCCGACAACAGGCAGCATCCAGCCACCGGCGTGTGGGAGCAGACACTGTTTGGCGTCGGGCAGGTGTCCAGCGTGCAAGGGTTGCCGTCATCACAATCGGCGTCAATCAGGCAACAACCCTGGACCACCGCCAGATCGTCGATGCGGATCCCGAATCCAGATTGTATCGAACTGTCCGAAGTGAAGCGGAATCGAGGTTGAATCGTACTTCCGACGTAGGGACTGAGGTCGTAGGACTTTTCCACCCACTGGTCTCCCGAGTTTCCGTCGACAATTTCCAGTTCGATGAATTGACCGTCCACCTGGAGGCCCACCGACAGTTCGTCGAACTTCTTCTCTGTTGCGTACTTGATCTGGAACACCAGGGCCGGTTCGACTGCCACTGCGGACAACTCCACGGTTGGGCCGACAAGAGTTGTGTCTACGTCGTTGCCATACCCGGTGCCCGTTGGAATGGAACAGAACAGGGAGGAACTCCCCGCAAAGGAATCCAGACTGGAGACGAACCAGGTCGTCTGCTTGGGGGTTGGAGACTCGACGCTGTAATCCGCTGACAGCACTCCCTCTTCGAAGTCGTCACCCCACAATTCGGGTTGGCAGCATCCCTCGGCGTAGGTCCATTCGAACACACATTGGCCGCCTACACAGGAATCCAGCGTGCAAACATCGTCCCCGTCGTTGCAATCCCCATCTGTTGCACAACAAATCCAGTCGTGTATGCAGGAGTTGTCGGCACAAGAATCCGCAGTGCAAGCGTCTCCGTCGTCGCACTCCGCGTTGGCGAGACAGCAGTCCACAACTGTGACAAACTCGCAGAAACTGTCTGGAGCCGGACAGACACCCTGGGTGCAAGGATTCCCGTCGTTGCAGTCGAGATCCTCCTGGCAACACTGCTGGACAATCTCGATATCGTCTATGAACGCTCCGCTGAAGCTGTAGAGGTAGTCCGACTCAAAATGGAAGCGCAACTTCACCGACTGTCCGGCGAAGGCCGACAGGTCGTAGCTTCGGGTTTGCCAAAACTCCTCGTGGGCGTCCATCTCGTCCAGAATCACTTCTCCGGAGTTGGTGATCAGGACTACTGAGAGAGCGTCGTAGGCGGGTTCAATGTCCATCCAGAGTTGGAACTGAAGAGTCAAAGAAGGGCTCCATGGAAGCTCCATCCAATGGCTCCACTCGATGCTTCCCTGGTTGTCCACCAAATAGTCCGTCTCTTCGACGTTCCCGTAATAGAGACTATGGGACCCTGAAGTGCTCAGTGTGCTGGCAAGCCGCCACCCCGATTCCAAAGACGAATTCGTGGTCACCCAGGTGGCAAGACCCGATTCGTCGAACCCTTCAAAGTAGAGTGTCGGAGCGCAGCAGCCTGGAGTCGTGGACCACGAATGCGTGCAGACTCCCCCTAAGCAGGTATCGATCGTGCACGCTGCGCCGTCATCGCACTGGGAATCATCCACGCAGCACGCAGGTGACGCTTCGCACAACCCGCTAGCGCACAGGAAGAAAGGGCAGGCATCGGTCGCAGCGCACTCCCCACAACTCCCGCCACACCCGTCAGAACCACATTCCAAACCGCTGCAGTTGGGGACACAGGTGGGAACGCACGCACCCTGCAAGCATTCTTCGTTGAAACCACACGAAACCGGCGGACTCCACTGGAAGCACCCCGGCTCCACCTCGTTGCACGTTCGATAGGCGGTGTTGGTCGAGCACGTCGAGATGCCCTCCGCCGTGCAACCGGGGTCGGACAAGCAAACGTCCTGGCACCCCGAAACAGTGCAGAGTTGACCCGTGGGACAACTGTAAGGCACCAGTTGAATGCAATCGGGTTGAGTCTCCTGGCACTGAAAGTAACCTGTGGCTGAATCGTTGCAGAACCAGATTCCAGCCGCAGTGCAAACAGGATGACTCGTGCACGTTGAGGTGCAATTCTGGGTGGAGAGGTTGCACGATTCTCCGTTGGAGCAAGGATGGAAGACCTTGCCCAGGCACCCGTCGACCTTGTATTCGCAGCGCCAGTAGCCACTCAAAGAGCTATTGCAGTAGGTCAAATCCGGTACCGGACAATCTGCATCCGCCGGGCAGTCAGCCGTACAAGCACCGTTGACGTTGCAACTTGTCCCGCCAGGGCACGTCCCGCAGCTTCCACCGCAACCGTCGCTGCCACAGTCCTTGCCACTGCAATTCGCCACGCAAATGGGAACGCAGGCGCCGTCGACGCACTGAGAGTTCGCTGCGCAGACTCCACACACTCCGCCACAGCCGTCGGCACCGCACTCCACTCCGGCACAGTCCGGTTGGCAGATGTCCACCGGGACATCCAAGACCAGATCCGTTTCGACCTCCTCCGGGAGATCTGTGGGAAGATCCTCCGGTAGATCCGTCGGCAAGTCGAGGGGAAGATCTCCGGGCAGGTCGGTTGGCAAGTCCTCCGGCAGATCCAGTGGCAGGTCGTGGGGAATATCGTCCGCGGCGTCGGTGAGAGAATCGTGCTCCAGATCCGGGGCAAGGTCTCCTGGAATGTCCTTGAGGGTTCCATCCTCGACGACGTCCAATGTGGAGTCGCTCCGTCCGTCCATAGTGCTTCCGTCCTCGCCGGATATGTCTAGACGAACCACCCGCTTTTCACCGCTACACGAAAGCACGAGACCAATCGTCACCAACCAAACCCATCTTCCCATAACGTCCCTCGCCATTACGAATCCATTCAATGCCCCATTGTCCCCACTGTGAAGTCACCCGTCAAGGGCCCCCCACAACCAACGGGGACGGAGGGTCCAACGGGGACGGAGGGTCCAACGGGGACGGAGAGTGGTGCAGCGGCAAACGGGGACGGAGGGTGGTGCAGCGGGGACGGAGGATGGTGTTCTTTCTGCTCTTGAGGGGGGGTGCTACATGAGGGTTCGGAGGACTGTGTGGAGAATTCCACCATTGCGGTAGTAGTCCACGTCGATTGGGGTGTCCAGGCGGCACAAAGTTTCAAATCGCTTCGTCTTTCCGTCTGGAGATATCGCCTCAACTTCGAGCATTTGTCCGGTTTGGACATTGTCGTCCACTTGGATGGTGAAGCGTTCTTTCCCGGTGAGTCCCAGAGATTCAGCAGTGTCACCGCTCTTGAATTGGAGGGGGAGAACTCCCATTCCGACGAGGTTGCTTCGGTGAATTCGCTCGTAGGACTCAGCGATTACCGCCCTGACCCCCAGCAAGAGGGTCCCCTTGGCGGCCCAATCCCGGCTACTGCCCATGCCATAGTCTTTTCCGGCCAGCACGACCGTTGGTTCTCTCTTCTCCTTGTAATGCAAAGAGGCCTCGAAGATGCTCGTGACCGTTCCCTCCGGGACCAGGGAGGTGAAGCTACCCTCCGTCCCCGGTGCCATCTGGTTTCGAAGCCGGATGTTTCCGAAGGTTCCTCGAGTCATCACCCGGTCATTGCCTCGTCGGCTCCCAAAGGAGTTGAATTCATAGGGCTTTACACCCTTCTCGATTAGGTACTTTCCCGCCGGAGAGTCCTTGGGAATGGCCCCTGCTGGACTGATGTGGTCGGTGGTGATGCTGTCACCCACCTTGACCAGCACGGGAGCGTTCTTGATGCCCGAGATGGCAGGAACCTCCTTTCCCATATCGATGAAAAACGGGGGTTCCTGAATGTATGTGCTTGACGAATCCCAGGGGTACAGAGGCTCGTCGGTAACGGCGATTTGATTCCACTGCTCGTTCTTCTCTTCGATGTTTCCATAGGCATCCAGGAACATCTCCGGAACCAACGCCTGCTTCATTGCCTCAGACAGCTCTTCGGCGCTGGGCCAGATGTCTCGAAGGTACACGGGCTTCCCGTCCCTTCCGGTTCCCAGCGGCTCGTTGTCCATGTCGATGTTCACCGTTCCAGCCAGAGCGAAGGCTACCACGAGGGGGGGCGATGCCAGGAAATTCCCCTGTGTGAGCGGGTTCACCCGACCTTCAAAGTTCCTGTTCCCGGAGAGCACCGAGGCTACGGCGAGGTCACC
>CALFHQ010000558.1 GCA_937876385.1 uncultured Pseudomonadota bacterium | reverse complement strand
CCCGCTTCATGATTTGGGGTGCAGAGCCTGCTGGAAGCATGCCCAAGGGCCTCACCGCCTCCCCGGACGGTCGTTGGGTTTTCGCTGCCAACATGGGTCGTCCAAACAAGAGAACGCTTTCTGTGTTCCAGGCGGTGCCCTTTGCGTTGGACCGGGAGTTGAACTTCGAGGGCAGCGCCATCGAGCTGACCCCGTCGCCGGACGGCAAGGTCTTGTACTTTACGAATAAGAAGAAGTCGGGGTACCTGGAGGTCGTGGATCTGGAGACCTTGAAGTTGGTGCACCACATCTGGGTGCCTGGTTTTCCCAAGTTCATTCTTCCCGATCCAGATGGCAAGCATGTCTATCTAAGCCTCTGGAGCAGCGACGGAATTGCCCGGGTGACGTTTCCTGAGTTGTCTGTGGAGATCATGAAAACCCCTGGCCATGCAAGGGTTCGAGGTTCGGGACGGCAGAGCAAGAACCCCCGGGGGATGGCCTTCTCACCGGATGGGAAGACCATCTACCTGGCCAACAACATGGATCGTTCGCTTAGCTTCATCGACGTGGATACTTTTGAAGAGCGAAAGCGCATCGACCTGGGCTGGGCGCCGCGACACGTTGTCATGAGTCCTGACGGATCCAGGGCTTACATTTCTCTTTCGGGGCAAGACGAAATCGTGGTGTTGGACACGGCAACGGAGTCGGTCATCCAGCGGGTTAAAGTAGGCCACCGCCCTAAGAGCCTGGCCATTGCCCACGACGGCCGCTTCGTTTATTCGGCCAACTTCAAGGGGTCTTCCATGTCGGTGGTTGACACGAGGACCTTTGAGACCGTTGAGATCCCCCTCAACGTGCTGCGAGTTTCGGGACTCACCGTGCATCCAGACGACGGCTTCATCTACATTTCCGGTTGGTGTACCAATGATGTCTGGGCCATCCAGCGCATCGATCCCGGCCAGTTTCCGCTGCTTCCGCTGGGCAAGTACCGCCCGAACAACCCCTGCTACAAGTGCGAAATGCACCCCATGGGTTGCCCCTCTCGAGCGGAGATAAAGAAACACCGCAAGTGGTAGCAGAACGGCTTCCGTAGCCCTGGCCGTTTCCGTCGCCGTCGCCGTCGCCGCCCGAACGGAGTTCACTCCTCGCACCGTTCCCAAACGAGCCTTGCTCCGTCGCGCTCAAAGGTCATCCCGCTTCGCCGTGCGGCCCTGCCCATGAGAGGCTTCAGCACTTCAGCGGCTTCTTCGTTGGTAGCCAAACGGGGACCTACCTTCCTCCCACGGAGCATCAGCGGGTGCACCACGAGGCGCTGCGCTCGGTAGCCCCCTTCCGGCTTCTCCACGAACGTCACCTCGAAGAGTCCCGACCGCCGCGCCACGGGGTCTCTCATGTCAAAAACGCAGTTGCCGGTGCTGTAGAGGATCATGCCATCGCCGTGGGCTTCCACTCCTTGGAGGACATGGGGATGATGCCCCCAGACGAGGTCGGCCCCGGCCTCAATAATCCGTCTGGCTACCCGTCGCTGCCCTGCAACCTCTTTCGTGCTCCCTTCAGCACCCCAGTGAATCGACACAACGATGAGGTCGTTGGGATAGGCCTTGCGCTGGGCCTTCACCAATCCTGGGAAGTCTCTCGAAACAGCTCGAAAGGACCGGTAGGCCACGGGGATTGCCTGGTTCTTGCGAGGTTCGCCTCGGTTGCGCACCGTGGTAACCGCCATGAGGGAAACCCAGTGCCCCTTGCGCTGGAATCGTCGGGGGGGCATGGGATCTTCTGTTGGGTGGGCCCCAGCGTACTCCACACCGACCTGTTGGAGGGTCGCCACGGTGGTTTGGACCCCTTCGCCGTCGGCGTCTTCTGCGTGGTTGTTGGCCAAAGACAATGCGTCCACCCCGTAGCGAGCGAGGAGGGGTGCGAGGTTGGTGGGCATGCGGAAGATCACTTGGGACCTGTTCTTCTTGCCATGGAGCCGGATGCGCCGGGGGTGGTGGTCGGCGATGGGGGTCTCCAGGTTCAGGAGGGTGACATCCGCCTGTTCGAGGAGAGGTCCAATCTCCTCGAAGGGATCCGGACCGCCGTGGAGCCTGAGTTTGTCGCGCTTGTATCGTCCCACCATCACGTCGCCGCCGACCAGGACGGTAAGGGTTGCGGGGCGGTCCTCGGCCTTTGCTCTTCGAGGACACCCGACAGCCAGCACAAGAGAGACGAAGAGGAATGTGGTAAGACTTCGCATAGTTGTCCTTGGCGTTTCCGGTCCTGAAAGATGTACCCCGGACAGCCTCCGGGAACAAGGAAAAGTGGGTGTGGGGCTGGAATCTCTGGTCGCCGGATTGGCCCGTGTGGTAACTTCGCCATGCGATTCGGACCGGCCCCGGAGGGGACGCCGCCGGCGGATTCGCCGTGACTTCTGGAGACACAGATGTGCAAAGCTGAATCGGAAAATGGAAGGAGTCGGGCCAGACTCCTCGTCCTTGGTTTGCTGGTCGTCGCCTGGTCGTGCGGTTCACCCAGTGCGAACCGGACGCCGAATGTCGATGTCGATGTCGCCGACGTTGTGACGGACCGCCCTTTGGAACTCACGGATGAGGAGATTCTCGACGTCGAAGCGGAGGACGCAGCGGAACTTCGCGCTGACGCGTCGGCGGAGCTGGAAGACGACGACGCTACCGAGGAAGTCGACGACACAGCCGACCTTGTGGATGATAGTGTCCCTGAACTTTCCTGCAACGGCTCCCCTACCCTGTGCCAACGCCCCTTCGACGAGGTGGCGGTAGCTTGCACCCACAATGGGTTTGCCACGGAAGAGGACGGATTCTGGCCCCCCAACCAGCTCTACTCCATGACTCATCAGCTTGAAGATGGCGTGAGGTGTTTGATGCTGGACTTCCACTACAACGATGAAGGAGTGCCATCTCTCTGCCACGGCGACTGCTATTGGGGACAGCGACCGCTGACGGATGGTCTGGAGGAAATCCGAAAGTACCTTGACGAGGACCCCGGTGCGGTGGTGACGTTGATTCTGGAAAACTACATCGCCCTGGAAGACATCGATGCGGCCATGGCCACTGCCGGTTTGCGTGAATTGGCTTACGCTCACCCCATTGGAACTCCATGGCCTACCCTTCAGGAGTTGATAGACAGTGGAAAGCGAGTCGTCGTGTTGGGACCCAACGGAGGAGAAGCCTACCCCTGGCTTCTGGACAATTGGGCCGAGGCCTTCGAGACGGACTGGAGCAACCAGGTTCCAGAGGACTTCACCTGCGACGTCAACCGTGGCTCTTGGGACAACCCGCTGTTCATTCTCAACCACTTCGTCGAGAATCCTCTACCGGAGCCCTCTCAAGCAGCGACGGTGAACTTCAATCCGTTCTTTCTGGACCGAGCCCAGGAGTGCTTCGCAGAGCGTGAGCACATTCCCAATTTCGTCACAGTGGATTTCTACGATGTAGGAGATGTCTTTGACGTCGTGGACGCCTTGAACACCGGCCTGGAGTTGCCTTGAGACTCAGATGGATCCCAGCGTCTGGAGCGGGGCTTCCAGTGGGGGCCACAGGGTCCAACCAAGGACCAGGGGCCGTTGGTGACGTAACTCACCGGGGTTTGAGCGCCATCCAGCACCCTTCTCGACTGCAGACTCCATCGCCGCAATGGGGACCGTCGCTGGATTCGTCGAGCACCGGGGAGCACTGGTCGACGGGGCACTCCCAGTGACCAAGTCCATCCTCGGTCCATTCCAAACGGACGCATTGCGAGCCGTCAAGGCACTCCAGGGAGACCCCCGTAGAGCCACCGGCAACGGTACAGTCCAACGGACAGGTAAGCCCGGTCTCCCCCTTCGTAGAATCGCAAGTCCCGTCGCCGCAGTGGCAATCCGCCGGGCAGGTAAGGTCCGATTCCCCTCCCAGGAAGTCACACACTTCGTCCCCGCAGAAGGTTGTGTCCGAGTGCGCGGTGCACGCACCATCCTTGCAGCAGAAAAGACCGTCAGTGGCTAAGTTCCAGGGCAAGGCAACACACTGCCAGCTCACAGTACAAACCTTGCTTGAGCACGATGCTCCCGAAGGGTTGCACTCCGCTAGGCAGCTCTCGCAGCTCTCACCCCCCATCCCGATGCAGGGGCCCTGGGCACCGTCTGGACAGGTGGTGGAATTGTCCGTGAGCAGGGGGAGCATGTCGGGCACGGCGGCTTCGTAGCCGTAGGATGTGGTCTTGAAGTTGTAGGATGAGAGGGACTTGTCCCACCCGAAGTTGTGATTGAGGGCGTAGGTCCCAGGCTGGAAGGACAGCAAGGGGTTGCTCAAGTCCACACAGCCAAAGGAGGACTGCCTGAAGTCCGCCCCGTAGAGTACCGCGTCGTCGAACTTCGCACCGACCAATTGGGCGCCACTCAATGATGCAGTGGATGGATAACACAACAATGCCCCTCTTCTCTCAAAGCGGAATAATAGTTCTCTGGTTGGATTCTGTCGAGTCGTTGGTAGCTGGCAAGTTCAGCCCAACCGAATCATGCGGCGAGAAACTGGCCCAACATTTCTTGAAAGGCATCGAGACAGTGTGCGACAGTTGAGCCTCACGGGCAGGTTGGCTCTTGCTTGTGCACAATCTGGCAACATTGAGGTCAAAAATGAGATTCATTGCGTTTGCCTGTAGCATCGTGGCGTTGGTAGCCGGCATTGCATTCATGGTACTGGGTTTCCAGGACGGTTGGTTGCTGGGGGTGAATGGTCTTTGCGGGATGGGGGCCATCGTCATGGGCATCATGGCCAGGGACTACCGTCTGGGCAATGCGGCCGTCATCATCGGCGCCGTATCGATCGGAGTCTGCTTGATTCTGTCAGGTTACCAGGCACCGGCGGACAAGGAGTCAATTCCCCTGCCGTGACGGTTCCCCAACGACACCGAGCCCTCCCCAGGGTCAGCTCTGGGGAGACAAGCCGGCTCGAATTTTGACAGAGCTGCACTGATGCCTTTCAATCTATGAGTACAGCAGACGCTAGCGACGAGCAGTTCACCAAACGCTCGACCCAGGAGAAACCATGAAGAAGACCATTCTTGTCTTGATGCTGACCGTGTCGTGGGTTGCAGGTTGCAGCAGCTCCAGCTCCTCTGGGCCGGAGGGCTTCACCGCAACCGCTCCCTTCTCTCTCACTCAATGCGATGCCCCGGACCCCGGCAAAGGAAACATCATCGGTCAGGTCCATGATTCCTGGTCCACCGTGTTGTCGGGGAAGTCCGCCGTGACCTTTGGAAAGGTCACCGGAGATGTGGACGGGTATGGCCGATTCTACCTGTGCAACGTTCCCGCCGGCGAGTCCCTCGCGGTAACCGTGAATCTTCCCAGAACCTTTGCGTGGGATTGGTTTAGTGGATACGCTCCCGTCACCAAGACGCTGACGCTCGGAGATGGGGAAGAGCGCTTCCTCAATTTCCGATTGAAGATGGGAAACTTCAGCCAGGTGGATGCGGATGCCGTGGCATCGGGAACGGCGGTAGGCGACGGAACAACCGACATCACCTTCCCAGCCAACGCATTTGCCAAGAGTGACGGAAGCCCCTTTTCCGGCCCTTTGAACGTCCAGATCTCCTCCTTCAATGCTGCCGACCCCGAAGACCTGGAGTCCTTCCCCGGCGATTTTGCGGGGGTGGATGCCGGCGTCGAAGTGGGATTGTTCTCCCTGGGCTTCGTGGATGTGCAGATCTTCGACAACGATGAGAACCCGCTGCAGCTTGCAGAAGGCAAGATAGCGACCCTGTCTTTCCCCGTGCAGAACCTGCTTCCTTCAGACACCACCATACCCATGTGGTACTTCGATGAAGCGCAAGGGACATGGATCCGAGACGGGGAAGGCACTGTTGACCAGACCACCGGACGGATCACAGCGGAAGTTTCCCATTTCACCTTCTGGAATGCCGACAAGCCCGTCACCTTGACTGACTGCATCACCGGCGTTGCGCAGAATGGGGATGGCTCCCCGCTGGCCGGAGCCATGGTCTACGGCTCGGGACAGGGGTACGGCCATGCCGACGATTCCGGCAACTTCTGTGTGAACTTCTATCCGAAGGCCACCTTCGAAGTACGAGGCAACTTCTATGACGCCGGAGTACTGTACCAGGCCGTCAAGCCGTATGTTTCCTACACCGGTTCCCGGGAGGGAGGGCAGAGCTGTCTGGACCCCACTACATGCCTCCCCCTCGCTGCTCCCGTCGTTTTTGAAGGGTCCGAGGCATCCACACGGTGCCTCAACGTGACCCTCCAGAACGCCACGACGAACCACAAGAGCGGCACCCTCACGATTTCCGACTCGGTCAACGCCGTGACGGTATACAACGGGTCCATGAACGGCTCTGCCAGCGCTTGCATCGAGTTGCCTGCCAGCGGAGAGTTCAACATCAACCTCAACGCCATGACAGGCAACGTCGAGGCCTTCTGCGGCATCTCCAGCTTCAACGGAGAACCCCTCGCTGCCGAGACCTGGTCCATCACCCTGGGCGACATTCCCACCAGTTGCCAGGAAGGGGGCTGTGACGAGGTCATCCTCACCTGCGAAGAGTTCTCCGGCCACGGCTTTGATTAATCTAACCACCACCGACCCCATTCAAATCCATCAAAAGTAGGACATGAACCGCTAAATAGACGGGTCTGAAGAACCCGCGCTTTGTCCAGGTCTCCCCCGGCGCACAGAAACATCCATAATCGAGATTGACTCGTCCGTCCGTTTGGATATACTTAAGGTAGGCTTTCTGCTCCAGGAGTCCATTATGGCCATTCAGTCTCACAGCGACGCATACACAACTCACCGAAGCCATGTCCCCCACGAAAGACACTGCTCGCCCGGGAGGCTGGACGTTCTCAAGATACAGCGAACCTGTGTCCACGACGGCCCGGGGATCCGAACGACCCTCTTCTTTCGTGAGTGCAATCTGCGGTGTGCCTGGTGCCAGAATCCCGAGGCGATCTCCTGCTGCAACGCCGACGTAGTGGAATCCCAGCACTCGGTACCGGAGATCATCGACGTTGTCCTGCGGGACAAGGACTACTACCTCGAAACCGGGGGTGGCGTGACCCTGAGCGGCGGCGAGCCTCTTCTTCAAAAACCAGCGGCCCTCATTCCGCTGTTGCAGGCGCTGAAGAAGGCCCACATCCATGTGGCGGTGGAGACGAGCCTTCATGTCCCGTGGGATCATGTTCAGGAATTGGAACCATACATCGACCTGTTCCTGGTGGACTTGAAGGTGGTCGGGGACGAAGAGCAGCACAAGCTGTGCACCCA
>CALFHQ010000557.1 GCA_937876385.1 uncultured Pseudomonadota bacterium | reverse complement strand
CTAAACAGGGTCATCTCAACCAGCGATCATCCCCGTAGGCTGCGTCAGCCGACTGATGGCTTGCTCGACGTACCAAAGAGTACGCCTCCGCCGCCATGTACGCCGACTTCCTTGCCTGCGGGGCGCTCATTGGCTGAGCTGACCCTGTTTGATTGTCAATCAACAAGATTCTGTTTGGCCGTCGTGCTCCTTTCCTTTGCCGTCTCCGCCCAGGCGTTTTGCCAGGAAACCGGCGGGCTGAACGCTGCCAAACCTGCCTGTGCGCAGCTTGACCCGACCAAGTACGGGGACGACAACCCCCTGCCTGTCTACCCCGAAGGAACGTTGATTCTGGGACCGTATCTTGTGGGGCTGACGGCCGAGGATGTCTCTTTTCGATGGGAGGTGATGGGGGAGACGAACGGGCAAATACGCATCGTCGGTCCCGATATCAAGGAGTCCGTCAAAGGAACTCCGATGCCCGTCTCAAAGGCGCTGAAGGAACTCCCCGGGGTCATCCATGAGGCAGCGGTTTCTGCTTTGCAGCCTTGCACGGAGTACCGCTATCGCTTGGAGCCGTACGAGCACGAGGGGTTCCCACACCGTTTCAAAACGGCGCCCCCGCCGGGAAAGAAATGCCCGAAGAACACCCGCTTCGTGGTCTACGGAGACAGCCGCACCCATCACAAAGTGCATGCGTCATTGATGTCTGCCCTCGTCTCTGCTGGGGCCGACTACGCCATCAACATCGGGGACCTCGTCTTGAAGTCCAGGCGAATCTACGAGTGGCAGAAGTTCTTCCAGATCGAGGCAGGGTTTCTGGCATCCACACCCATTTCGGTTACCCCCGGCAATCACGAGGGCTACCAGGATTTGGAGTTCGGCAAGGAGATGTTCCAGCGCTATTTCCTGGACGGCCTGAACAACGGGGTAGGGCACTACTCCTTTCAGCGGGGGAACGTCTTTTTCGTAATGTTGGACCTCTACTTTGGTGCCCCCTTCGCCGACCCGGATACCGTGAAGTGGTTGGACAAGGAGCTGGGGAAGGCCCTCAAAGGAAGCTACATATTCGTCATCCTGCACGACCCCGTTGTGAGCTTCAGCCGCCATCCGCCGGCGCGAATTTTGAGACGACTGGCCCGGATGTTCGAGAAGCACAACGTCACCGCAGTGTGCGCAGGCCACGCCCACGTCTACGAACACTTCTTCATGAAAGGAGTGCACTACTTGACCCTGGGCGGGATGGGAGCGGAGTTTCATCGCCCCCGAAGCCGAGTCTCCAGCCGCTTCGAGAAGTATTTCAAGTCAAGCCGGGCGTTCTATCACTTCCTGCGGGTGACTGTGGAACCGGATCGCCTTCGTTTTCAGGTGATCGATGCCAAAGATGCGTCGGTTTTTGAAGAGTGGGTCGTCAAGGAAGGCGAGGAGCGGTCAAAGTAAAGGAACCCTTCAAGAATCCTTCTTCTTGTTTGGACCGGGAAGCACCACAACGTTGGCTCTCTCAGTGGAGAGCTTCAGCCCACCGGGATTTGGTCCGATTTCCTCAATAGTCAGGATGTTGAAGATGGCGAGATGAAGGCGCTCTACGTTGGCGTAGTGCTCCTTCAACTCCTCCTCCTCCGGGTTTACGATGAGCTTTGAATCGTCGAAGATGAACTCCGAAAGCTCCACGAAGGTCGGGCCCAGAGAGGAGTCCCGAATGGTTCGGGCCTTGAGGGTCCGTACGGCGTCCTTTGCTGGATCCTTATAGATGACTCGGTAGTAGTTCGTTCGGGCTTTGTCGTTCATTGTCCTCGCTCACGATTCGGCATGGCGTCGTAGCGACCATCGTGTGGGGGGCTACTCGGCTTCGTTGGTGATTCGCTCCAGCTTCTTCAACATGAAGAACATGAAGGAAGCGGACAATGCACAGAGTACCACCAGGAGAAGGAAGAACTGCCACAACTCCCACATGTCCCAGAGGGGACCGATAAGTCCGGCACCGAGGTTTCCGATGGCGGTCGCTCCCAACCACCCACCCTGCATCAATCCCTTGTATTTGGGGGGAGCAACCTTCGAGACGAAGGAAATTCCCATGGGAGACAGGAACAGCTCGGCGATGGTCAGCGTGAAGTAAGTGCTCATGAGCCAGTACGGACTCACCAGGGAGTCGGAGACACCTCCTTGTAGCTCGCCCGGAGATTCCAGTCCGAAGGCCGCAATCATCATGATGGCGAAGCCCACCGCAGTGATGATCATCCCGATACCGATCTTGCGAGGTGCGCTGGGCTCCTTGTTGTAGCGGCGCAGCCACGTGAACAGCCCCACAATCAACGGGGTCATGAACACGATGAAGATGGGGTTGAACTGCTGGAACAATTGAGGGGTGATCTGCATGGTATCTTCGACGTTCTGGTTGTACAGGTGCCACGCAATCCCGACACCCGCTGCCAGCATCACAGCGCCGATTCCTCGCACCAGAGTGGACGAGGTTTTCCGCAACAGCATGATGAGGCCACCCAAGGCCGCGATGATGGGGAGGAAGGTGGCGAGGTCGAACCAGAGGTAGTCAAATCGACTGACCATGCTCTGAGTGTAGTCTCGGGCGAAAATGGTCATGGAGAATCCGTTCTGGTGGAAAGACATCCAGAAGAACATCACCACGAAGAAGACGAATCCCAATGCGACCAATCGGTCCCGAGTCTGCTTGGGGGTCAGTTCGATTATCTGTGACCTGTGCTCTTCGCTTGCTGCCTTCTGCTTTTCCGTGAGGTCAGCGTGCTTGTAGTACTTTCGGAAGGCTACGAAGATGAGGAGAGAGCCAATCATGCTGACGGCTGCCAGGCCAAAGGCAGCATTGTAGGACTGCCCCATGACGGAGATGTACTTGTGACTGAATGCCGACAGCGACTCGTGGGTGCCCACATCCGTTCCCTGCTTCACGGCGAATTCGGTGAGAGTACTCATGCTGGCGTCGATGTTGGCGTGGATGGTTGTCATCACGGCCGACAGGTCGACTCCAAACAGCCCCTGAAGTTGGTCCACCATTCGAGTCTTCTCAGTGACGTCGAAGTCTCCGCCCAGATACTTGTGGGCCAGCGAAGGAATTCGGTTGCTGTACTCAAGGCCGTTTCTCCCCAGCCACCAGTTGCCCATGGCGTTGGCAGCGCTGGGAGCGAAGAAGGCGCCGATGTTGATCCCCATGTAGAAGATGTTAAAGGCGTTGTCCCGGTTCTTGGAGTACCGCGGGTCGTCGTAGAGGTTTCCAACCAGGGCCTGGAGGTTTCCTTTAAAGAAGCCCGTTCCCAGGGAGATGATCACCAGCGCCAGAATCACCATTCCCAACCCCATGTCGGGGAAGAAGAGGGGTAGGGCGAGGACGACGTAGCCCAGGAACATTA
>CALFHQ010000556.1 GCA_937876385.1 uncultured Pseudomonadota bacterium | reverse complement strand
ACGGGAGCGCATCCCGGTAGCGTGGGAACCTGGAGTTGTGGCCCTTGAGTCAAGAATGGGGGACGCTCTCACGGCTGACTTTCCGACCTTTGGCTTGCACTGGAGGGGAAATGCCGAGACCACGGGGACGAGGGCCTTCGACGCCTTTGAACGGTTCCGTGCTCGTTCGGGGGTAGGGGAGGTGGATTCCATTGCAGGGAACATTTTCGCCGAGTTCCTTCGGATTGCAGCTTCCCACGTGTTGCGCCGTCTTCCAGAGACGCACTCGAGGGAGGCTCTCCATGCAGCGTGCCACTGGCTCAAGGAGGGAAGCGAGCTCTCCCCGGACAACTGCTACCTTCTAAACAACCTCAGTGTCTGCCGCTTGCGACAGGAAGACTTGGTTTCGGCTCGGCATAGTGCCAAACGTGCGACGGAAGCGTGTCCGCTGCACTTGAACGCGCACATCAACCTGTTGCGGGTGCAGTTCATGCAGAAGGATGAGAAGGAAGCGATTGCGACTCTCGTGGCCTTGTTGGAGACCTTCGCCGAAGATCCGGCGCTGGTGCCCAAGTTGGAGCGGATGGCCTCGGGGCTCCAAACGGGGGGCTTCCAGGCCGAAGGGGCGCTGCTTGTCGAGTGGCTCAAACGCTGGAAAGGGGGGAGGGTAGGTGAGTAGCTACTGAATGTAGTCCCACTCTCGCTCTTCTTCACGCTGCAGCCTTTTCTTTCCCCTCCTCACTCTGCGACGAGCCACCCAGAGGGCCAGAAGGAAGAGTATCGAGATGAGTGACCAGATTACCCACTGGGACGTCAGCGCCTTCACCCAGCCATACCGGTTCATGGATTCAAGCCACTGGTTCTCGAGGTCTTTGAGGGGACTTCCCAGGGCCTCTTGCACTGCCAGAGGAAAGGGAACGGAGTGATGGAGTCCCTCGATGAGTTTCCGAATCCCCTCTTCGCCAAACTGATTGACCAGGTATTGCACGAAGAGTCCGCTTTGTGCATAGGCCAGGCTGCGCCCTTTCTCTGTTGCTGGAAAGGATTTAGTGAGGTTTGCCAAGGGAATGACTGAATCGGACACGCTGGCAGCGGCGACGGCTTCAAAGCGGGTGATAAGATCCTGGTCAGCCTGGTAGATTGCCAACCCTTCGATGAACCATCTGGGGGGACGTTTTTGGGCGTAGTTGAGCAACAGGATGTGGGAGATTTCGTGTACCAATGTCTCCTCGATTGTGAGCATCATGGAGCGGTCCACTCTCAGGATAATCAGATTCAGATCGGCGTAGGCGACACCCGCTGCCCAGTCGATGTGAGCGCCGGAGGGCTGTATCCCGAGGAAGTCCTTTTCGTCGGTGGCCACCTGAATGAGGGTCGTGGCATCGGGACAGGATACGTACATTTTGCACAGCCTGGTCCTGGCCTTCTCGGCCTGCCCAGCCAGTTTGCGCACCAATGTTTCTTGCTGAGGTCGGTGCTGGAACCGAAAGTGCTGGGTTTTCAGTTCCTTTGTATCGGGTCCCATGTTGAGAGGGCGCCCGATGGAGTGTCCTGCTGACAGGAGCACGAAAAGGGCCAGGAATGTTGAGAATCGGTGGATCACTGAAGTCTCCAGAAGAACTGGTGTCTTGACGAGGCGACCAGGAAGGCAAATCCGAAGTCAAACCGGATCTTCCCGTCTTCTCCCACCAGTCCCTCGGGGGGATTGAGGAAGGGGGAGGCAGCGGCCATCGCTCGCACTGCTTCGTCGTCCAGGAATTTCAAACCCGATGGAGCCGTGATGCTTGTGTCGAGTACATATCCTCTGCTGTCGAGGACGACGCTGAGCACAGTCAGTCGGTCTTTGTGTCCGTAGATTTCCCCCGAAGGGTCTCGAAGTCGGTAGGGTCGGTTTGGATTCCATTGTTGCCGGACTCGCTGCTTTACTCGCTCGAAGAACCCCGCGTACCGGTAAGGCACTGAGTTGAGTGCGTTGGTATCCCCTTCCTTCACTCCGGGCAGGTAGTCGTCTGAAGCAAAGGGTGACTTGGAGGGAGCGTACTTCGCCACGGGGTCCATCCCTTGAACGGAGGGGGAGTAAAGCGCCTGGCCGTCCAGGGATGCTCCCTTTTCGAGTCCGGATTGCTGCTCACCGGTTTTCCCAACTTCGTCCCCGGCGCCGTCCTTGGCCTCTCGGGTTCCCTCTTCATCGGCTGCGTTCTCGTTGGCGGTTGGAGACCCTTTTCGAGAACGAGGGATGCGACGTTTCTGGCGTTCTTTGGCTTGACGGTCGGGAGGAGTTTGTTCCTTTGTGGGGGTCCGAGCCTTCATCTCTTCAGCCACTTTGCTGGCAAATCGAGAAGCAAATCGCGCCTCATCGGGCATATCCTCGGTTTCCGGAGGGGCGATGGTCACCACTTGACCGACAGGCTTCTCGGTGCCATCCGGGACGATGTCGGGGAGGGTTTCAGGTTCATTCGGGTCTTGCTGAGGTTCGGCAATTGGAGGCTTCGAGGCTTCCTCTGGGCTACCTGTTCTCTCTTCGGGGAGGAGAGTCGTCACCGTTTTCACGCCGACGGGTTTGAACTGGACGTCGGACACCGAGTACTCGATGATGAGCTGTATCGCCATCATGAGAGGCCACTGCAGAAAAATCCCCAGGGCAATGGCAAGCGCCCAACGCTTCCATTCCGCTTCCGGTTTTCGGGTTTCTCTCCAGAACTGCCACACGGCATCCTCAAACAGTAGTTACCACGAGAGTATAGGGTCGTAAGGAGAGTGACGTCAACTGCGGGCCATTGGGTTCTTCGCCGAATTCAGTACTCTTTTCGGTCTCGAAGAGCCCGCCCGAGGGTCAGTTGGTCCAGGTATTCAATGGAGCCCCCCATGGGAACCCCGGATGCCAACCGACTGACGGGAATGTCGAGGGGGGCCAGCATCTTCTTGATGTAGGTTGCGGTGGTTTCGCCATCGGTAGTCATGGGGGTAGCGACAATTACTTCGCCAATCTCTTCCTCTTCGATGCGTCGGCCCAGCTCCCCCAGGTTGAGGTCGTCGGGTCCAACACCGCGAAGCGGTGAGAGCAGACGATGAAGAACGAAATAGCGTCCTGAATAGCTTCCGGCACTTTCCACAGCCAACTGGTCGGCAATTGATTCGACGATACAGAGGGTCTTTCCGCCGCGGCCGGGATCGGCACAGATTCGACACACTTCTTTGCCCTCGGCCAGTCCGTAGCACTGCTCGCAGAGGTTCACTTCATCCATCGCCAGATTCAGCACATCCCGAAGCTCTCGGAATCGTTCGTCGCCGTCTCGAACGAGGTCCAGCACAAACCGCGTGGCGGTGCGCTTTCCAACCCCGGGAAACTTGGAGAAGACGCGTATCAGATTCTGCACGGCTTTGGGCAGCAATTCAGCCATTCTCGGTCCTCCAGTGGGGGGTGTCAGTCTTCCAGGTCCGAATCTTCCACGACGACTTCGGAGACTGCTCCGTGGAACATCTCGGAGACCAACTTCACGGCATCTCGCTGGCTCAGCGCTTCCCGTCTCTCGTCGATGATTCGATTTCGTTCCTCTCGGCGGGCCACGAACAGGCAACCGTCCAATTCGGACACATCTTTCTCGACGGTTTTCACCGAAACTTTGCGGCCGAAGTACGCCGAGAGTCTCGTGTCGAGCTTCTTCTTGTCGAGAAGTCCGGCAACCTTATGTGGAGTAGTCAACTGGAGCGTGGTTCTTCCCTTGGCCGGCGCCTTGGCGATCGACTGTTCACAGAGACGAGCGTCGACCCGTTCTCGCCCCGCCCTAAGGTAGTCGATGAAGTCGCTCCACCATGTCTCTTTCTCGAAACTCCCGCTCCCAGCGAGCTTTGCGCGAGCTTCCTCGGCTTCTCTGAGCCGTTCCTCGGACTCCTCCTCTTCCTGACTGCGGGATTCCTCCACGTCGTCGGAAGATGAACTTGACGGTTCCGGCAGATCCGGCAATTTCTTTACCAGCTCCAAGCGGCTCGCTGAACCCGCAGAGGGAGGAAGCGCCAATTCGCCAACGGCGCCAACGTCTTCGTCCTCGTCTTCGTCTTCTTCGTCGTCGTCGTCTCCGATATCTTCATCAGTGCCGTCGGAGGATTCATCCAGAACCTCGAGGGCCGGCTGCGACTCGAGCTCGTCCTCCGGTTCCGGCTCGAGTTCCGGTTCTGGTTCGGGTTCGGGCTCTGGTTCGGGCTCTGGTTCGGGCTC
>CALFHQ010000555.1 GCA_937876385.1 uncultured Pseudomonadota bacterium | reverse complement strand
CTCGGGGGTCTCTTCGCATGCCTGCACCTGGGCTGCCTCTTCCTCGGCGACTTCTGCCTGGGGTGCTTCTTCTTCCTGGGTTGCCGCTTCGGCGACTTCCTGGGGCTGTTCTTCGACGTCGTCGGCATTGCGTCGGCGGATGATCTTTCCGGCAGGTTCCTGCTCGACGGCGGAGTCCTCGCCTTCGTCTTCTCCCGAGTTGGGGGGCACGACGTCGGTTTGGGTTCCTCTTCGTCGTCGAATCACGGTTCGGCGGACGCGCTTTTCGTGCCCATCGGCCGATTCCTGGGCATCAATAAAGGCTTTTCTCAGTCTGATCGATTCCGTCTCGCTGAGCTGAGAGAGGTGATTCTCGACGAAAATCCCCAGCTCTTTTGCCTTCTTGATGATGTCCTTACTGGCGACCTTTGTCGTCGACGACGTGAGATCCTTTGCCAGCTCGTAAACCCTGATTTTACTCATGCTACCGCCTTTCCCGGGTTGCCCCAATTCAAGTCACAACATTCTAGAACCAAATGCGGGGGTTGACAAGGAGGATGCGAGAGTCAAGAAGCATCGTCCCTGTGGTTCACAAGAGCCCACAGATGGTCAAAATCCGGAACCTCGACTGCCCCTTTCAGCGCTCGGGAGAAAGCCCGGCGCTGGTGTGCCAGCTTGAGGCAGCCTTCTTGCTGGCAGACATAGGCCCCTCGACCAGGGGCCGTCTGGCTGTGATCCACAGCGACGGCGTTGTCGGGTGACCGGACGAATCGAACGAGGGAAGACTTGGGCAGGACCCTTCGGCAGCCCACGCAACTTCGAAGCGGAGGTTGTTTCCGTCGGTTGCCGTTCATCTCGTTCGTCGTCAAAGACCAATTCCTCAAAGTAACCGTCTTCTCTCCCACAACCGGTTCCGTGGTTGAAGGGAGGAAGAGTCGGTCGGTTAGTCGTCTGTCTTATCGGCTTCATCCGGGCTGGATTCGCCCGTTGTACCTTCTTCTTCTGCCGGTTCCTTCTCCGGGGTGGTCGGCGCTTCATCGGGGCGCTTGATGACCACGGGGGGAACCACCGGTTCTTCTTCCTCTTCGTCCTCTTCGCCTTCGGGAGCGGTCTCGGGAATCTCTTCCTCTGGTGCTTGCTCGGTGGCGTCCGCACTGTCTTTGGGAGGCTCTGGAGCGTTTGCAGCTTCTGCTGCGGCACCTGCGGCTGCTTCGGCGAGGGCCTGTTCACCCAGCATGGCTGCGTGAGCGGCTTCTCGGCGTCGCTGCTCCTCGCGTCTGGCTTCGAGCTGTTGCTCTTCGAGGGTGACTTGCAGGTCGACAAGGACCTGTCTGATGGCGTCCACGTTCTCCGCGGTGATTCCGGGGAGGGTCAACAGCTCATCGTCGGGAGTTCCGAGGATGTTGTCGACGGAGTGAAGGCCGAGCTTGAACATGTATTCGATGTCCGAGGGATCCATGACCCCGGCGCCTTCCAGCGCTTCGAGGATGCTCTGTTTGAGCAGGGCAATCTGGGACTCGGAGTGAATCTCGATGTTCCAACCGACGAGCTGGCTTGCCAGCTTGACGTTCTGTCCTCGTCGTCCGATGGCGAGGGAGAGTTGGTCGTCGGGGACGATGAGTTCGATGGTGTTTGTGTCTTCGTCGATGAGGACTCGTGCGACTTCCGCTGGAGCGATGGCGTTGCAGACGAAGCGTGCGAGGTCAGGGCTGTAGGGGACGATGTCGATCTTTTCCCCTTTGAGTTCCTGGACAACGGCTTGCACTCGAGCGCCTCGCATACCGACGCAAGCGCCGACCGGGTCAACATCGGAGTCGGTGGAGGTGACGGCGATTTTCGTTCTCTCGCCGGCTTCTCTGGCGACGCTGACGATTTTCACGATGCTTTCGTAAATTTCGGGCACTTCCATCTCGAACAGTTTGACCACGAGGAAGGGGTGTTTCCGAGAGAGGATGACCTGGGATCCTCGCACGGAGTGCTCGGAGTCGAGGACATCAAGGACAAAAGCCTGGACGCGGTCGCCGGCTCGATAGGATTCCTTTTGGACCTGTTCACGAAGGGGGAGTACGGCCTCGGCCTTTCCCATGTCGACGATGATGTCGCCGCGCTCGAAGCGTCTGGCGATGCCGGTCATGAGTTCGTGCTTGCGGTTCTTGTATTCGCTGAAGATGAGTTCCCGTTCGGCGGAGCGGACGCGCTGGTTGATGACCTGCTTTGCGGTCTGAGCGGCGATGCGGCCGAAGGTGCTGCGGAGTTTGGCGATGCCGAGGATATCTCCGTAGGCCTCTTCTTCTTCTCGGGCCTTGTCCTGGTCCATGGGGCTGTAGAAGATCTGGAATCCGAGTTCGTCCCCTACGAGGGCTCCTTCGTCTACCAGTTGTGCCTGCTCCAGGGTGATTTCGATGTCGGAGTCTTCCACGTCATCGACCACGGTCATGTACTGGAAGAGTTCGACCTGGCCGACTTCTTCACTGTAGCGGGCTTCGAGCTCACGGTTGGGTCCAAAGACCTTTCGAGCTGCGGCCAGGATAGCTGCTTCGAGGGCTTCGACGAGCACTTCGCGGCCGATCCCCTTTTCCTTGCTGATTTCGCCCAGAACAGCGTTCAGGTTCAGCTCCATTATCGTCCCTCCACCTTCGGAAAATCGTAAACGACGTTGCCTCGGGTGATATCCCCATACTGGATCTCCAGCGACTCGTCATCGATTACGAAGACAATTTTCTGATCATCGGCTTCTTTAATGATTCCGGTGAGTTTCTTTCGGCCGTCAAATTCCCGGTTGAGCTTCAAGCGCACCTCTTTGCCCACGAACCGCTTGAAGTCTGCGGGCCTGGCAAGGCGCCTGTCGATGCCCGGAGAGTGCACTTCCATGGCGTATTCTTCGCCAAACTGGAGGGTCTCATCCAGGTATGCTTCGAGGGCTCTGTTTGCCTTGGCGCAAGCGCCCACGTTCACTTCGGACTGGTCGAGGTTGGCAACGAAGAAACGCACCAGGGGTCTGGTACGGGAGGACTCGACCTCCACATCCACGGGGTACATACCCAGCGGCTTGAGCAAGCGGTCGCCCTGTGCCAGCAGTTCATCTTTTTTCTTCATCAAACGAGTCATGACCGGATCCAAAAAAAAAGGGGGCCAATGCCCACCTCCGGAATCAACGCAAATCGAGGTGAGAACATTCGCCCCGAATTGCGCCAGAGTATAGGACGGGTGATTTCAAAAAGCAACCGGATTCTTGAAGGTTTTTTCCTGTTCAGGAGAATGGCCTGGAGCCTTTCTTTCTTCACAACCAGGGGTGCTAGTGGTACCTTCTTGCGAGGAGTTTGTGATGGACCGTCCAGACAGCCGACTGCACATTTGTTTGGGAACAGGATGCAACAACAACTGCCTGTTCTGTATGGAAGAGGACCGGGAGTCTCGGGCTCGTCGGCTGGGGCGCATCGACACGGCGACGGCGAAGGCTTTGATGGGGGAGGCTCTGGGGCGAGGGGAGATCATGTTCACCGCCGGTGAGCCCACCTTGAGGCCGGACCTGCTGGAGTTGATTGCAGAAGCTGCCAGGTTGGGTTTTGGCCGCATAGGGCTCATCACCAACGGGCGTCGTTTTGCTTATGCCGGGTACTTGAAGGGGCTCTTGAACGCGGGTTTGAACTATGTGCTGGTTTCCGTGCACGGGCATACGGCGCGGCTCCACGATGGCCTCACTCGAACCCCGGGAGCCTTTGAACAGGTGGTCGCCGGGCTTGAAAACCTTCGCAGGGAGGGGGGGCATCGGCGGGAGCTGCGTTTCGTGATTACGTGCGTGCTGAATCGGCGGAATCTTCCTGTTTTGCCCGAGTTGGTGGCCTTCTTTGAAGATTTCGGTCCTCATGAGATCGTGTTCAACGCGATTCAGCCGCTGGGGCGCGGAGATCGATTCTTTGATGTGTTGGTTCCTCGCTACACGGAGATTCGAGAGGGCTTTGACTCGCTCGTCTCGAAGGTTGGCGTGTCCCCGCTGGTGCGGTTGCTGGATGTGCCTGCGTGCATCACGCACGGCTTGCCCTCTTCGTTGGTTGGGTTCGTGGAAGAGCACGAGCACTTTGAACCCGGGGGGGCCGTGTTGGATGGCACTGCGAAGGATGGCCCCGGGAATGTTCCCGGTTTTGACCGTGTGACTCGTGAGACTTTGGATGCTGTGCTGCGGTCTTATGGGCCGCTTTGTGACCGCTGTAGCG
>CALFHQ010000554.1 GCA_937876385.1 uncultured Pseudomonadota bacterium | reverse complement strand
TGGCTCATCACCTTGCCGATGGCGATGATGAACACGGTGACTTCAATAAAGCCGATGGCCGCGGCGACGTACCGGCGGCCTTGAATCGACAGGATCATTCGAATGGTGCCGAGGCTAACGTCAGTAATTCGTAGCAGGAAGATAGTCAGCGCCGGGAGGGCAACGGCAAGAAACTCACTCATCAATGTACTCCAAAGGGGTCAAAATTGTACGTCGGTGCCGATTTCGTAGTCCACCGATGGGGGAAGGACCCAATCCAGTATGGCCTTGCGCTCTTCCAATGTCTTGTAGGTCATGAAATAGGTCAAGGTGTGCCCGGATACCTTGCGGCAGTAATTCCGAGCCTGGTTGTATGCAATTTCTTCAACGAGGAAGTCCAGGGGTTGCCCCTTGTTTCGTCCCATGAACTGTCGAACAGCGATGGGCCCTGCGTTGTAAGAAGCGGCCACCAAAATGAGCTGATGGCGCAGATCCACAGCCAGCATTCCCAGATAGCCTGCGGCCATTTTGATATTCCACTCGGGGGTGAACATCCATTCCCGTTCGTAGCCGACTTTGAGCTCTTGAGCCACCTTCTGGGCCGTGGAGGGGATAAGCTGCATGAGTCCCATCGCATCGGCCCAGGAAATCACCGCCCGGCGGTACCTGCTTTCCTGGCGCATGATTCCGAAGAGGAACGGGTAGGGGAGGCCCTGCTTGGAAGCCTCGACCTGAACAATACGAAGGTACGCTTCTGGATACTCAAGCATCCAACGCAGCCGAGTTCGTCTGGTGGGGTAGCGGCCCCGAATCTTGTAGGTAGTGCGGGCTTCATTGCGCACGTCGGAGGGCATCTCGAAGAGGACCATCGCTGCCTGCATGGCGGTGTAGCGCTGTTTGGCGCCTGCTTGCCGATAGAAGGCTTCTTTGGAGGGCTCAAAGAACTCTCGAGCCAGGTCCACCTCCCCAATGTAGAGAGCGTCCTCTATGGGTGCCAGAGCCTCCTTCAGCGCTTTTCCCGCCAGGGTGCGGAAGGTCTCCACGGTGGGTGCCGAGTACTTTGGAAGCTTCACTGTGAGGTAAGGATGTTCGGCATCTTCTTTGAGCTCCAGCAGCCGTCGATAGGAGAGTACACCGTAGAAGCTCAAAGGATATCGGTCGAGGACCTTGCGGAACAGTACCGCGGCCTTGTCCCGCTCCTTCAGGTGCAACCAGGACTGAGCTTGCCAGTACCATGCCTTCCCGGCCACGATGTCCTTTCCCATCTGAGCCAGTGGGGCCAACCCCTTGATGGCTTCTTCGTACCGGCCGAGTCGATACAGTGACCACGCCTTGAACCAGTAGATGTAGCTGCGCAGTTCTCCTCGTGGGTGGTGGCTCAGGTACTGTTCGAAGCCCGGGAGGGCGTCTTCCAAATCGTCGTGGTCGTACGGGAGCCATCCCAGATAGTATCGGCAGCGTTCAGCGTGGGGTCCCTTGGGATAATCATCCAGGTATTGACGAAAGAGCTTCAGCGCTTGGGGGTAGTCTTCGAGGTTCATTTGGCAGCGGGCCATCTCGTAGAGCACCTCAGACTTGCGACCGGTGCTGCTGGTGGTTTTGTAGATTTCCGAATAGAGCTTGAAGGCTCTGGCCCTGTCGTCCCGCAGCTTTCTGGCGTGGATCTCGGCCAGCAGGTATCGACTTTCGCCCTGGTACTGCTGGAAGTTCGAATCGGCGAGGAAGTGAGAGAACTCCTGAGAAGCCTCCTTGTATCCCCAGCATCGGTACAACTTCATGGCCCGCTGGAACCGCCGCTCGGGGGGGAGCGATTTCACCGACACATACTTGTTGCACACCTCGGGGAGGGGGGCGCATGGGAAGGTCTCCAGGAGTTTTGCGCAGGTGGCACGGGGGGGATCTGCCAGCTCCTTGAGGAGGCGTGCTTCCCACTGCAATTGCTGACTTTCCTCGAGCCCCTTCTGGCGTCTTATGAGCTTCAACGCCCGCTCCAGTCGTGGAGTCCGGTCCTTCGAGGAGGCCAAGGCGATGGTGCTCATGGTCTCAGCCAATTCAGGGAAGAGGTGGGAAGACAGCGGATTCTTCTCCAGTTGCCGTGCTCTCTTCCAGGCACCGTCCCACTGTTCCTTAGCGATGTCCAGATCGAGGAGGGCCTGAGAGGTCATGAGCTGCAACACGGGTCTGTCTGATTTCACTTTCCGGCTCAGGTAGAACTGGGCTTCTTCGGATTTGCCTTCGAGGAGGGCCGCTCTGCCTAGAAGGTAGGGGATGTACCGCTTCAAATGCTTGTGCTTCTTGTCCACCTTCCAATCCTCCAGGAGGCGACGCACGTCCTGCGGGTATTGTTGGCGCAGGTATGTGGCCGCCTGGAGGATGCGCTCTTCGGGATCTGATGGGACAGCCAGTTTGAAACTCGGGGGGGTCGAAGTGGGAAGGTTGGACAGGGTCTCCACAACCGCCTGGGAAACGGGGGCGCTCAACTCGGGAACGGAACCCGCGATTCCAAGCACCAAAATAGCAGTGAGCCAATGCACGTTAAACTCTCCCTGTGGTTTGATGGAACGAAAAGAGACTACTACTTGGGGTCGGCGCAGCAACGGAATCCGACGTAGGGTGAGCCGCTGAATCGCTTGCTCGACTTGAAGCAGGTGGCGTCGTCGGAGGTCTTGTAGGAGTCCCCGCCGTTGACGTTCTGATCCGCCGTCCACTCCGCCACGTTTCCTACC
>CALFHQ010000553.1 GCA_937876385.1 uncultured Pseudomonadota bacterium | reverse complement strand
TCAAGGTGGACCGACGGGGGGACTACGCCTTCCTTAAAGAGTGCCTCTTGCGGCTCGCCGAGCTTCTTGTCCACTTCCCCGAGGTACGAGAGGTCGATATCAACCCAATCAAACTGAATGGTGTGGGCGTTGGGGGGCTCGCCGTTGATTGCCGAATCGCTCTGGCCCGCCCCAGCAGAGGCTGAACCCTTCTTTTCAAACGGTACCCGATATTTTCGTCACTTTATTTGCCAGCCCCTCAAACCCCTCTATACTCGGGACGTGCGGAAAGCAACGGAGGGATTCATCATGCTTGAAAACAGACCCAGTGCCGCTCGTTCGTTCGAAGTCAAAGAGATCCTCGGCAAGAACCGTGAGATCAACGCAGTGGGCAATACCCTGACCACCGACGGCCTCGTCCTTGAGACCCCGGCTTCCATGTTGGAAGACAACCAGTTCTTGTGGCTGGAAATCGGACTCCCGAACAGCTCCGAGAGAATCAAGGCGCTGGCCGAAATCGTGGATCGTTCCGACTCCCACGTCCAGGTCCGGTTCAAGCACCTCTTCCCCGATCAGCGCCAGAAGCTGTACGCCCACCTCTGCATGAACTGAGCCTCTACGCCCCGTAGAAACGGCTCAACAGAGAGGCCGTCACTCCTGCCTGGAAACCGCCCAGTCACATCCCCGACAAAAGACGTTTATTTTTGGCCGTGCTCTGACTACAATGTAGCATGACTACCCTGGGTGAAGTCTGATTTCGTGGATCTTGGAGGCTGGTATGAGATATTCGGCATTGGGAACTCTGGCCATATTGATGTTTACCATGGGACTGATGGTCTCGTGTGGTTCGGATGGCGGCCAAACCGTCATCCCCGACCCCGTCGTTGGAGAAGCTTGCGAGAGCCAAGGCGCGCTGAAATGTGGCGAGTACGAAGGCGGGGACGTGTTGATGGTGTGCGAAGTGAACATCAACGGCGACCTCGTGTGGCAGATTGACTCAATCTGTGACAACGGCTGCCAAGGTGCTGCGTGCATCGTGCCGGATTTTGTGGGTTCCAAGGATGGTATCGACAGCGACCTGGATGTGGGCACCAAGGACGAGTTCGACATTCCCCCGTGCGGAGACCTGTGCAGTATTCCTGACGGCTTCGATACCGGTGAGTGTGGTGGATATCTCCAGAAGTGCGATAAGAACGAGGATTGCTGCGACCCCGGCTTTTGTGTGCAGTCTCCCTCGGGAGACAAGGTCTGCACGAAGCACTGCCAGGAAGATTGCGCCGACGGATGGACGTGCACCCAGTACGGTTTCCCCGATGTAATCTTCATCTGCATTGCCAACACCGAGAACCTCTGCAACAAGGAGTGCTACGACAACGTCGACTGCAACCTGCTGGGCGACATGTGTCTGCCCATCGGTGTTGACGGAACCAACTGGTGCTCCCGCAACTGTGTGGAAGAGGCTTGCCCTCCCGAGTACACCTGCGAAGAAATGGAAGGGCCCGACGGCACAACCATGCAGTGTGTCCCCATCTCGGGTGCTTGCGAATGCTTGGGAATGGACGCCGAAGACTATCTGGACGACCCCCTGAACTGCGGGGAGTGCGCCAACGTCTGCCACTTCGACAACGCCGAAGCCCTCTGCATCGAGAACGTCTGCACCCTGGGCATTTGCGATGAAGGGTGGTCCAACCTCAACGGAATCGAAGAAGATGGCTGCGAGTACACCTGCACCGCCACCGGGGGACCTGACGATCCCGATATGGACAACACCGACTCCAACTGCGATGGAATCGACGGAAACATCGCCAAGGCTATCTTTGTGACCCCCAGCGGCCAGGACATCGGCAACCAGACTGGAGACATGGAACATCCGGTGAAGACCATCGCCAAAGGAATCGAGCTTGCCTCAGCCAAGAGTCCCGCGTGGGACGTCTACGTGGCCACTGGAACGTACGAAGAACAGGTCGTCGTCGAGGACGGCGTCAGCCTGTACGGTGGCTTCAATCCGGAAATCGGCTGGGACCACGACCCCATCCAATACACCACCACGATTCGCTGGAACAACGTCGGCGCTGGTGGAATCATCACCCTCATCGTCCACGATATTGTGGTGGAGACAGTCATCGAAGGATTCACCATCGAAGCCGGCAACAACGACACGCCCGGCGGCTCGTCCACTGCCATTCACGTCATGAACGCAGGTGAGATGCTTCAGATCTCCAACAACCGGATTGTCTCGGGCAACGGCGGAGATGGAGTCAAGGGCAACGATGGCACGGCGGGAACTACCGGCTCCGTGGGTACCGACGGAAAGAACGGATGCGAATACGACGGTTGCATGTTGTGCATCGGATGCAGTAGCTGCAGTCGTCCTGACAAGGGCTACGCCGGCAACGGTCCCTGCGGAAACAACGGCGGCGACGGCGGACTCGGCGGCGAAGCCAAGAACGGCGGACAGAGCGGCAAAGTCGCCCAGGATGGAGCGGCCGGTGGAGCCGGAGGTCCTGGTGCTGAAGCCGACGGACTGCCTGGTGGCAACGGTGCAGCTGGCGTCAACGGTGACCAGGGGAAGGGGGGCAACGGATTGGGCTCTGTGAACGCACAGGGCTTCTGGGTTGCCAACCCCGGTGAAAGTGGAACCGTGGGCACCAAGGGTGGCGGCGGTGGCGGCGGTGGCGGTGGCGGCGGCGATGGAATCAACACCTTCTTGAATTGGGAATGCTACA
>CALFHQ010000552.1 GCA_937876385.1 uncultured Pseudomonadota bacterium | reverse complement strand
GGCTCATCCCTTCGGGCAAGATGGCAATGGCCTGGCACGCCAGGAGGTAGGAATCGTACGCGCCGCCGCGGCAGTAGTTTCCCGTGGAGGGCCATACGGCCTTCTGAGTGGTGGGGTCGAACTCCCCACGAATGAGCCGGGAAACCAGGGGGCCGAAGGTGGCGCCAACCTTGTGCGCTCCGGTGGGGAAATACTTGCCCACGAGGGCCAACACTCGAGCCTTTGTGCCGGTGAGCTCTCTGGGAAACTCGATGTAGTTGACGTGGCCGAAGCCCCCCGTCTGGACATCGTTTTTCCAGTTGATTCTGAACAGGTTCAGGGAGTTCAAGTCCCAAAGTCCGAACTCCTTCAGCTTCTCCTGGATCTTCGCCGGGATGGTCTCCGGATGCCTCATCTGTTCGTAGGTTGGAATGATGATGTGGCGCTCACGACACCGCTGAATTGTGTTTTGTAGAACCTGTTCGCTCATACTCGCTCTCCTTTCTAAGCCCTTGAGACAGCCCCAGGGCAGCGGGCGAATCTAACAGAAAGTGGGGAACGTTGCAACGAAGAGTGTACATTGAGAGCAATTCGGTTTTCACAACCAGCCGATTGCGTGGCCTCTGGCAAGGATTCCCCGTCAAACTGTCTGGAATCTCATGGAAATTCGTACCGAAAATGAGATTTGGCCTTGACGCACCAAGCCATCCTTCTCTATCATGCCCCAAACGTCGGAGGGTAGCTCGATGACCAAATCGGAATTGATCGACAAATTCGCCAAGAACGCCGATATCAGCCGTCAGCGTGCAGCACATATCGTGGACGCTTTCTTCGATTCCCTTATTGCGGGGTTGGCTTCCGGGAACCGGATCGAGATCCGGAACTTTGGAAACTTCTCGGTGCGCGACTACAGGGGCTACATCGGGCGCAATCCCAAGAGTGGGGATAGCGTCTATGTTCAAGAGAAGGTCCTGCCATACTTCAAGGCCAGCCTTGCCCTGCGCCGCATGCTCAATCCGGGCGAGCAGCCCAGCAAGTAGCCATCATGGTTGACCAGACCCACCCCGCTCGATACTGGCACTCGGAAGGGGATGGGCTCGTCCGTTGCGAATTGTGTCCTCACCGTTGCCTCATTTCTGAAGGAAGGAGGGGGCTGTGTCGGGTTCGAGAAGCCCGGGACGGGGAGCTGAGGACACTGGTTTACGGGCAACCTTCGGGATTGGCCGTGGACCCAATCGAGAAGAAGCCCCTGTACCACTTTCGTCCTGGGGTCTCCACCCTCTCCTATGCCACCGTCGGCTGCAATTTCCGCTGCAGTTTCTGCCAGAACCACACCATCTCCCAGGTCAATCGAGAGCTGTCTCAGGGGGAATTCGTGCCCCCGGCCACCATCGTAGAAGAGGCTCAAAAGCACCGCGCCCAGGTGATTGCGCACACCTACACAGAGCCCACCATCTACTTCGAGTACGCCTTTGA
>CALFHQ010000551.1 GCA_937876385.1 uncultured Pseudomonadota bacterium | reverse complement strand
GGACGAAGAAGAGCTGCTGGAGTCCTCTGATGAAGAGTTCGAGGAAATGGAGCGACGAAACTATGCCCGGAACCTCAACTCTCTCCCAGCTCTGGCAAAGACGCTCAAAGACCGCCCGGTCTACATCACCGTGGACCTGGACGTCCTGGACCCCTCCATTCTCCCCGGCACCGGAACACCCGAACCGGGAGGGTGGACCTTCCAGGAATTGGACAGCGCACTGCGAATCCTCGACGGCGTTCGCCTGGTCGGAGCCGACGTCACCGAACTGGCCCCGGACCTCGACCCCACCGGTGTGTCCAGCATCGTTGCTGCGAAAATCGTGCGGACCCTCCTCCTTCATCCGTAACCCTTCTCCCAAACTGCCCGTTTCGTCCGCAGATGCCCTTGGCCGGATTCTTTGCGTAGAGGCCCACATTCGTGTAGGCTGGCCACGGATTCTCAGCGATCGAACCCCGCCGCAGCACCCCCCGCACCGGGGCTTGACGGCTCGTCGTTGAGAAGAACTCCGGAGGAATGACCACGGTGGCCGAAAATCGGCGGGACAAGAAATTCTGTCCGTTCTGCGGGAAGGAAATCGCCGCCGCGGCCGTGGACTGCCCTCACTGCGGAAGCATGCTGGACGGAGTGCGCCCCGAAGATCTCCTGGTTCGTTCCCCTGCAAATCCGAAGATGATTACCGCCCTCAAGCCGGGGGCACTGATTCGCGACTACCGGGTGCTGAAGCTGCTCGGCAGCGGGTTCATGGGGGACACCTATGTCGTTCAATCGATAAAAAATGAACGGCGTTTTGTATTGCGAATGCTCCCACGGGAGTTGATGGAGGACAGCGGTGCCAATGCCCGCTTTGCCGACGCCAGCCAACGCTTGAGGAAGCTCCAGCACCCCAACATTCTTCCCCTTCACGATGCCTTCGTCGCGTACCAACGGTACCTCGTCGTCCATCCGTATCTCGAAGGGGAATCGCTGGAGTCGGTGCTGCTGAAAACCGGGAAAGCGTCTCAGTTCATCCCCGTTCAGACCGTGGTGCTGGTCATGGGGGACCTCCTCGCCGCGTTGGAATTCGGCCACGGCATGAAGCCGGCTAACTTGCACCGGGGAATTGCCGCGGCAAACGTCTTCTTTGCCAAGGACGGCAAGACTCGGTTGATGGATTTTGGACTGGCTTCTCTGGCTCACCCATTGGCCCTCCAGAAGCGAGAACGACGGCAGGGAAACTACGAATACGTGTCCCCCGAATTCATCCGAGGCGAAGCCCTTACCACCGCTTCTGATGTATACAGCCTGGGAATTGTTCTCTACGAAATGCTCTGCGGTGTGGTGCCCTTTCCTCAGCGCACACGAGACGGAGCCGACTCCAAAGAGGGGCACCTGCTCCTGACCCCCTCGCGGGTCCAGAGCCTGCGACCAGAGGTTCCTCCCTGGCTCGCCTGGCGAGTGGAGAAGGCCATCGAGAAGGACGCTGAGAACCGCTTCGCAGACGCCGACGAGATGCTCAACGAGGCACCGCCAGCGGCCCTGCCCCGAGCCTCAGCGACTCGTGACAAGTCCACGGTGACCCAAGGAGTCGAGGAGAGCCAGGGAGCGAAGAAGGAGGAGCTGGCTACCCTCACCCAGTACAACCTGCGAGCCCAGGAACAGTTCGGAGAGTTGGAACATTTGACCCCTCTCACGGGGGGCTCTCGTCCCTCGGTGAGTGCCGGCAAGAAGCCTCTGACCCTGGCCCACACATCGGTGGCTGGGGAGCGAACCGGGGATGGCTTGCCCTTGGATGGTGGCACCTCCTGGACTCGAACCGGAACCTTCGAGACGGTGAGCGATGTTGGCGGCGGACGACGAGGACTCTGGTGGGGACTGGTCCTGCTGGGTCTCATCGCAGCGGTGTTCGTCGCGTGGTATACAGGGGTGTTCACTTCCGGTGAGACCACCCACATCGAAGGGGACGACGTGGTCGTTGAGGCCCCCTCCAAGATTCGGCCGGATGCACTCCCTGAACCTGGGGACGTGACCGCAACGGAGTTGCCGCAAGCCTCCCCACAGGAGCTTCCAGACGTCGTTGATGCCCGGGAGACGGTGGAGCTGCAGCGAAAGGATGTGGTTTCAGAAGTCCCGGATGCTGCCTTGTCCTCCGCCGAAGTGCCTGGAGACGTCGCTTTGGTGCGTGGTGATGTCCAGGAACCTTCCGAAATCCGAGACGTTGTGGATGTCCGAGAGACAACCTCTCAAGAGGTCTTAGCGGACGCATCAGACGCGACTGCTCAGGACACGGATGTGGACGAGGACGACTTCGACATCGAGGAGTACGACTTGTCCATGTTCGTCGTTGAGGGGGAACTGTTCCCGGAAGAGAAAGACCCCGAGCGGCGCAAGGAACGGATTCGCAAGTGGAAGATCGAGAAGCGTCGAGAGGTTATCAAGCAGAAGCAGGAACAGGAAGCACAAGACAAGGCAGAAAAGGACAAGGTCAACGGTGGCGACAAGAACGGTACAGGGAACTCCAACGGAGGAACTCAGGCGACCAATCCAGAAGAAAAGGACCAGAAAAATCCCGGAAAGCAGGTAGACCCGCAGAAGGAAGCCACAGCCAAACTCCTGAAGGCCCGCAAACATGCCGCCCTAACCGACGAGAACCTCAAAAAGGCAGCATATTGGTTGGAGGTTTCAAAGGGAACCCGCACCGAGAAGGGAGTTCATCCAAAGGTGGGAGCCGACCGGTGCGAGGTCGCTGCTCAACTGACCCGAACAAACGCCGATCTCGCGGCAAAGGCAGCCGACGAGGCC
>CALFHQ010000550.1 GCA_937876385.1 uncultured Pseudomonadota bacterium | reverse complement strand
AAGTTGCCTCCCGTCGTCCTGGGGCTTCTCTACCCCAATCCGCCAAGGAACGCCGCCGGGTTTGGATCCTCGAACTCGAATCTCCCCCCCGACCTCCACCATGATATCCTGGTAACCCATGCTCTCCAAAGCAAGGGCAACACGATCTACGGCGTAGCCTTTGGCGATGGATGAGAGATCCGCTCGAAGCCCCTCTTTGTCCTTGGAGATGCGCTTGTCTTCAATGAGAAGGTGTCGAAATCCCACACGGTTGCCGGCTGCTTCCAACTCTTCTGCGGCCGGTTCCTGCATCCGTCCTTCCTTGTCGTCAAACCCCCACAGCCCCACCAGGGGACCGACGGTGACGTCAAAGGCTCCGTCGGTTTTCTCGGAGATTCCGCGGGCCACCTGGAGGAGTTCCACCAGCGGCGTAGAGACCTCCACCCACTGGCCCGCCTTCGCCTCGTTGAACCGGCTTATCTCCGACCCTTTCCGGTAGTGGGACATAGAGTCATTGACCTTCTCCAACTCTGCGTTGATGGCGTCCAGGATCTCCCCCCGTTTCGCTGGGGTAAGAGTGGCCGAAACCACCTTCACAGACCATGTTGTGGCCATGGTGGAACCGGAGAAGGTCTCAACAGTGACGGGTCCGCTGGATTTTCTCGAGACCCAGACAAAGCCTACGATGAGCGCCAATACGACGGTAGCAAGGAGGACGGAGTTCCGGCTGGAGGTGTCTTTTGAGCTAGCCGAAGTCATCGAACATGATGTTTTCTTCTTCAACGCCCAGATCTAGAAGCATGTTGGTCACGGCGCTGTTCATCATGGGGGGACCGCAGAGGTAGTATTCGATCTCCTCGGGGGCCGGGTGGTCCTTCAGGTAGTTCTTGAAGAGAACCTGGTGGATGAATCCCACAGGACCGGTCCAGTTGTCTTCCGGCAGAGGCTCGGAGAGGGCCAGGTGCCACTTGAAGTTTGGATTCTCTTCCTGGATCTTGTCGAACTGGTCCACATAGAACGCCTCTCGAAGGCTTCGAGCGCCGTACCAGTATGTGGCCTTTCGCTTGGTGTGAAGGCGAAGGAACTGGTCGAAGATATGGGACCGCATAGGGGCCATTCCGGCTCCACCACCGATGAAGCACATCTCGTTGTCGGTGTCCCGGGCGAAGAACTCGCCGAAGGGACCGGAGATGGTCACTTCGTCGCCGGGCTTCAGGTTGAAGATGAACGAAGACATGATTCCCGGGGGAACGTTGGGCTGATTGGGGGGCGGCGAGGCGACTCGCACGTTGAGCATGATGATCCCCTTCTCTAAGGGGTAGTTGGCCATGGAATAAGCACGCACCACAGGCTCGTCCACTTTGGAGACAAAGCGCCACATGTCGAACTTGTCCCAATCGCCCCGGTATTCTTTGTCGATAATAAAGTCTTTGTAGTAGGCAGTGTGCGGCGGGCACTCGATTTGGATGTATCCACCCGCTCTAAACGGAACGTCTTCTCCCTCGGGGAGCTGCAAGACGAGCTCCTTGATGAAGGTGGCGACGTTGTCGTTGGACTTCACCGTGCACTTCCACTGCTTGACGCTGAAGATCTCGGGTTCCAATTCGATCTTCATGTCCTCTTTGACCTTCACCTGGCAACCGAGTCGTACGCCCGCTCTGGCGTCTTTTCGGCTGATCATCCCTGCTTCTGTGGGAAGAAGGGCACCGCCCCCCTCCTCAACGACGCAGGTACAGGTTCCGCACGTTCCCTTCCCACCGCACGCTGACGGAAGGAAGATCTTGTTGGCGGTGAGGGTATTCAGCAAGGTCGAACCGGCTGACACCGTAATGGCTTTGTCGGGGTCATCGTTGATGGTAATGGTGACGTCACCCGACTGCACCAGCTTGCTCTTGGCAGCGATGAGCACGAGGACCAGGGCCACCACGACCAGGATGAACATCAAAACGCCGAGGGCTGCAACTAGCATGTCAATATCCCGTCCCTAGAAGGTTTCGGTATCATTCTTCCTACAACTGGATGCCGGAGAAGGCCATAAAACCGATGGCCATCAATCCGGTCACGATGAACGTAATTCCCAGGCCACGAAGGCCCCGGGGTACGTCCGAATATCGCATCTTCTCTCTTACAGCGGCCAAGGCCACAATGGCCAGCGCCCAACCGATGCCGGAGCCCAATCCAAAGACGGTGCTCTCGGCCAGGGTATAGTTGCGCTCCACCATAAAGAGGGAAGCGCCCAGGATGGCGCAGTTCACGGCAATTAGCGGCAAGAACACCCCCAACACTCCGTAGAGCTTGGGTGAGTACTTGTCGATGACCATCTCCACAATCTGCACCATGGCAGCGATGGTTCCAATGAAGGTCAAGAAGGTGAGGAAGGTGAGATCCACGCTGGCGAGGCTCGGATGAATCCAGGACAACGCGCCTTCCACCAACAGGTAGTTGTAAATCAGGCTGTTCATGGGAGCGGTGACGCCCAGCACGAAGACCACGGCGACGCCCAATCCCAGAGCCGTCTCAACTCGTTTGGAGACAGCGAGGAAGGAGCACATGCCGAGGAAGAAGGCCAGGGCCATGTTCTCCACAAAGACGGACTTGAAGAGAATGCTCAGGTAATGTTCCATAGCTTAGTCCTCCTCTACGAATTCGGGCTTCCAGGCGCGGTGTACCCAGATGATCAACCCGATGATGAAGAAGGCTGCCGGGGAGAGCACCATCAGGCCGTTGGCTTCGTACCAACCGCCGTTGGTGGTCAAAGGAAGGACCTCAAAGCCCAGCAGTTTTCCCGAGCCAAAGAGTTCTC
>CALFHQ010000549.1 GCA_937876385.1 uncultured Pseudomonadota bacterium | reverse complement strand
CTTCTTCCGCAGGGGCTGCTTCTTCGGCCTTGGGGGCTTCTTCCGCAGGGGCTGCCTTCTCTTCGCCCAGTGCCGCCTTCTTGTCTTCGACGGCCTTCTTGGCCTCTTCGGACTCAATCTTCTGCTGCTTCTTGATTCCGAGGGCTTCGGTAGCTTGAACTTCCAGTTCGTCGAACTTCTTCTGCACAGGTTCGAACATGGTGACTGCTTCGTCTACCATAGTCATCTGCACATACTCACGAATCTCGGCCATCTTCGGGTCAAGGGCCTTGAGTCCCTTGACGATGGGCTCCACAGTGCGAGCAGCATTCTTGTCGGTCCGGGCCAGGTCTTCGAGCTTCTTGATGTAGTCGTGGGACTTGGATTCCACTTTTCGCATGGCCTTTTCAAGTTCCCCGGCCTTCTTCTTCATCTCTTCTTCTGCCTTCTTGGCAGCTTCGTCGGCGAGGCGCATTTCCTCTTCCATCTTCTTCATCTGCTCGGCCATGCGCTTGGACTGCTCGAGCCCCTTTTCCCCTTCCTTGACATCAACTCCGAGGGGGCGCGCTGCCGCCAGGTATTCTTCGTAGGAAGCAATGGCTTTGTCGAAGTCGACGAGCTTGGTCTGGTACAGTTTTGCAATTCTCAGGAGGAGGTCGACGTTTGCCGAGTCCAGCTTGAAAGCCTTCCGATAGAGGTCGAATCCGAGGTCGAATTCCTGCATACCGACGAGACAGCTACCGAGGCCGATGGTTGCTTCGACGTTCCCCTGCTGGGTTGCCAGAACATACTCGTACTGTTCTTTGGCAGCGCCATAGTTGAGGAAGTTCAGGAGAATGGCAGCCAGGTTCAGCCGGGCTTCGATGTTCTCAGAGTTGACTTGAATGGCTTTGGCGAAGTTCACCACGGCCTTGGGGATTTTGCCCAGGCGATAGTAGGTCAGTCCGAGGTTGTTGTAGGCTTCTGTGGAGAAACGGTCGAGGGTGAGCACTTTGTTTTCAAAGACCCACTTGGCAATCTGCAGTTCTCCCTTGAGGAGATAAATCAGCCCACGGCTGTTGAGGCCGACGGTGTTGTAGGGCTGCAGGGTCAGCACGGTCTGAACGTAGTCCTCGGCGGTCTGAATGGCATCCAATCGTCGGGCCTTTCCTGATTCGCGCTGGGCCTTCATCAGCCAATAGAGGGCCAGGGAGTTGTTTGCGCTGACGTTATCGGGATTCTTGATGATAACTTCGTCAAACAATTTCTTGGCTTTGAGTTCCAGTTCCTGGCCCTGGGCATTGTCGCCATTGGTGTAGGCTTCACGAGCTTTGGCGAGGTATACCTTTCCAATGTAGGCCTTGGCGGAGCCGCTCTCCGGGTTGGCTTGGAGCGCTTCTTCGTACACAGTAAGGGCCTTTTCTCCCTGTCCTGTGCGTTCGTAGACCATTCCCAGGTTGAAGTAGGCTTCCATGAAGTTCTTGTCCTTCTCGATGGCCTCCTGGAACTTCTCGGTAGCTCCCTGGTAGTCTGGTGGCGCCTGATACACCGAGATGACACCATCCCGGAACTCCTTTTGCGCTTCGATTTCGACGCCAGGAACGAACTCGGCGGTTTCGGCTACGACGACCTTTCGGACCTTGAGGCTTTCTTCAAGTTCCTTGCGACGGCGTTCTTCGTCATCCGCTTTCTTCTTCTCGGCGATCTGTTCTGGCGTAACTTGCGGATTGGTATCCTTCTTCTCTGTAACGACCTGCTGGGTGGTGGCCGGCCCGCAGGCTACCACCATCATCAGCATCGCAAAGAGAGTAAGAGCCAGGGCGCTGCGACGAGTCGTCATACTGCTCTCCCTTGATTTCCCGAAATCGGTTTTGCTCATGAGTCTGGTCATTGTCTCCCCCCTACTTCGACGATTCGGTGGAGGCGTCTGACTTGCCTTCTTCCGGTTTGGTCCCGGTGTCCCCTTCTCCCCCTTCGTCGTCCTTTTGCTCTTCGCCCTTGAACTTGACGAAGTCGACTTCGGTGTCTCCCCGTCGCAGGGAGCGAATGAAGCTGGTGGAGAGGAGAGTGTCCTTCGGCTTGTCGGTAACGACCTTGTCTTCGTGGTCAATGGGGAAGTCCTGGGGAGTCAGCTTGGCGGCCATCTTCCCGGATTTCCTGGACCATTCACTGTACACGCCCAACTTGTGGGCCATCAAGATGGCCTGCTTGAAGTTGATTCGAGCTTTTTCTTCGAGGGGGTCGGCGTACCGGCTCTCGAGCTCGATTTTGTACATATCGACTTCGTCTTCGCTGAGTCCCTCAGGGAGTGGCACTGCGTACAAGGTTTCGGCGAACTCGTGGTAGAGGATACCGATCTGGTAGTACGCTGCTGCGGCCCAGAATCGGGACTTGATGGTAATCACGTTGGTGAACAGCTTCTCGGCTTCCTGGTGGAGCTTGGCCTTCTTCTCCAGTGTATTTCCGAGGCGGTAGAAGTTCCCTGCGTCAATCTTGAACTCGGAGAAGTCATAGTAGGCGTACTGTGCCACGTAGAATGCTGCCATTGCGACGAAGGCGCGAGCTTGCTTTTTCTCTTTGTCGCTGAGCTTCTTGTACAGCTTCAGTGCTGTCTCCATGTGCCGGACAACCCGCTTGCGATTGCGAGTCTTGTCCTGGTCGTGAAGCACTTCACCGGCCTTTGAGTTCGCTTCCACGAGCATGGCTCCAGAGCCCTTGCGGTACTTATTGATGAAGTCCACATAGCGCTTGTAGGCAGCGTTCAAGTCTCCTCGCTCTTTCTCGAGGTCGGCGACTTTGAGGTACGCTCTCGGTGCGGCGTCAT
>CALFHQ010000548.1 GCA_937876385.1 uncultured Pseudomonadota bacterium | reverse complement strand
TGCGGAACAGATCACTGCGGGGGCAGTTGTGGGGCTTGCCCCACGACGAAGCCTCATTGCGCCTTTGGAACGTGCGTCTCACAGTGCACCCCGCTGTGTCAGTCAGCCCTGTGCGGCGACGACGGTTGCGGGGGAAGCTGTGGTGAGTGCGGCGAGGGAGAATTCTGCGTCCAGGGAACGTGCCAGCCCCAGTGCGAACCCCAATGCAAGGTTCCTCCCTTCCTCCTTGAAGACAAAGCGTGTGGATGGGATGAATGCCCGGGGAACGGGGTGTGCGGCGTGTGCCCCCCCGGACGCTTTTGCTCTGCCGGGTTCGTGTGTATCCCCGATGCCTGCGCCTGCGACGGGCTGGAATGCGGCGTTCCGGCCCCTGACTGTCCCAGTTGCGGCGATTGCTCAGGAGGGATGGTTTGTGACGAGGAAACCCACAGTTGCCAACTGTGCCAGCCCGATTGCTACAAACACGACGGAACCTTGAAGGAGTGTGGCAGCGACGGCTGCGGCGGGGAGTGCGGAGAATGTCCTGCGGGGACGGTCTGTGACGAAGATGCCGACGATCTCAACGGGAAGCTGTTTGAGTGCGAGTTGTGTCATCCCCAGTGCCCCGATGATGCCCAGTGCGGGGAGGACGGTTGTGGAAGCACTTGTGGGAGCTGTGAAGCCGGTCTTGTATGCGACGAGGCAACCCACGTGTGCGTCGAATGCGTCGGACAGTGCAATGCCCCTCCCGACTTCCAGACACCCATGGAATGCGGCCCGAACGCCTGTCCGGCGGGGTGCATGGCGCAGGGTTTGAAGCCGTGCAAATTCCAAAGTGATTGTGATTCTGGAACGCAATGCAACGCACTTACCGGGAGATGCGTGGAATGTGGCTCATGCGGGCAGTGCCCCCCCGGCACCATCTGCGATGTCTCTTTGGAGGACGACCCGGACATCTACATCTGTGAAGTGTGCGTCCCCAATTGCGCAGGCAAAGAGTGTGGCAGCAATGGGTGCGGTGGTGTGTGTGGGGCTTGTCCCTTCGATTCCGAATGCGGCCCCGACAATACGTGTCAGAAGAAGGAGAATCCTTGCCTGAATCTGGAATGCGGAGACGATGGCGTGGGGGGGAGTTGCGGGAACTGCGAAGAGGGGTGGGTTTGTTTGGAGGGGCAGTGCATCGAGGATTCGAATCCCGTCCCCGACGCGGCCATGGACATTGTCGAAGTCCAGGCAGACACGACGTCCCCTGAGGTGAGCTCGCAGGATTCGACCAACGCAGAAGATGCAGTGTATACGGGAGAACCTCCCACTTGTCCCCCGGGAACTCGGTGGTATTACAACCAATGTGTTGAGGAGACTCCCGACGAAGGCGGAGGGAAGAACGGTTGCAGTCACTCAGACGGGGAATCCGCCCCGTGGGGGTTGTTCCTCCTTTTCGTCGCGGCCCTTGTGCTCCTTGCGGGCCGTAGGGGTGGATATGCTACCATTGCGCAGAAGACGCTTTTGGACTAGCCTCGGTTTCCAGTCTTTGTAGAGGGAACGATGTTGGACGCCATGTCAGGGCGATTTGCGGTGGTACTGAACCGCAACGCAAAGAAAGTCACGGAGAAGGTGGAGGAGCTTTCTGGAGAGTTGGTTCCCCCCGACGATCTGTTCTTGTCTTCGTCTGCCGAAGAGTCGGAAGTCATCGCTCGAACCATTGTGGAGCGGGGCTATGAAGCGGTCTTTGCAGGGGGGGGCGATGGAACGGTGATGCACATCATCAACCAGCTCGCCACCTACCCGCTGGAGCAACAGCCGGCCATCGGAATCCTGAAGCTGGGGACGGGCAATGCCATGGCTCGAATGGTGAGTTCTGGAAACGTCTCCGGCGATCTGAAAACCTACATTACCAGCGCTACTAGAGAGTACGTTCCCCTTTCTCTGGTGGAAGCCGAGAACAACCGCTTCCCCTTCGCCGGACTTGGGGTGGATGCCGAAATATTGAACGACTACAGCTCTGTTCGAGAGGGAGTGGGGCAAAATCCCGTCTTGAAACCGATCCTTCAGACGGTAGGGGGGTATTTCGTCTCCTTCTTCTCGAGAACGATGCCCCGAAGGACCGCCCAGGCCTTCAAAGAGAGCAACAAGGCCAAAATTACAGTGAAATCCGGGATCTGCACGCAGGTCAACTCCCAGGGGGAAGCCATCGCAACGTTCCAACCCGGCGATGTGCTCTACGACGGACCTCTTCTGGCCGGGTTGGTTGGCACGGTTCCCTATTACGGGTACGGCCTCAAGATTCTCCCCTTCGCCAACGTCGATCCCATGCGTTTTCAGCTTCGGCTGGCTACCATGCCCACCTTCAAGGCTCTCATGAGTCTGCCTTCGGTGTGGAAGGGAGAATATGAAGGGGAGGGGATGTTGGATTTCCTGGCGGAGCAGATTGAATTTTCCTACGACGCCCCCGCCCCGTTCCAAATGGGAGGGGATGCGGCCGGTGAGCGCGACCGCGTACTTTTCACAATTGTCCCCAACGCAGTGCGCCTCATCAAGCTCCTCTGACAGGTCCTCTCCTAATCCCCAGGAATCGTGTTGTTTGACCTGAATTGACGAACCGAGGTGGCCACCTGGAGGATTGGATTTGACCATTCACCTGCCATTGACTACAATCTGGTCAAATTTCGGTTGGTGGAGGTAACCAAATGATGAATCGTGTGGTGTTTTTTCTGTCGATGCTTCTGACTGCTGGGACGTTCATGTCGGCTTGTTCGAGCACCGATAGTGCCTCGGACGCGGTCACTGGAGAGATTTGCAGCTG
>CALFHQ010000547.1 GCA_937876385.1 uncultured Pseudomonadota bacterium | reverse complement strand
GAGGTCTTTAACGTATGTGCGGGAAAGGAAACCTCGCTGCTTCAACTGATTGAGGCACTGCAACACCTGGTGTCACCCGGCCTGGAACCGAACTTTGAAGCGCGGCGGGATGGGGACATCCACCGCTCGGTAGGAAATCCCGCCAAGGCGGCGTCGGTCCTGAACTTCTCTCCCACGTTCACCGTGCCCGAAGGACTCGCCCGAACGGTCCAGTGGTTTCGCACAAGCGGTTGACAACACCCCTGGCGCGAGTGCAACATGCGTGCCCTTGAGATGATTCAGGATTCGGAGGACTCGATGACGGTCAAGACAAGAATTGCACCCAGCCCAACCGGTGATCCCCATGTCGGCACCGGATACATTGCCCTGTTCAACTACTGCTTCGCCAAGAAGCACGGCGGAAGCTTCATACTGCGGATCGAAGACACCGATCAGAGCCGCTCCGCCCCGGAATACGAACAGGCCATCATGGATGCCCTCAAGTGGCTGGGAGTCGAGTGGGATGAAGGCCCCGACGTTGGCGGCCCCTCCGGCCCATACAGACAATCCGAACGAAAGGAAATCTATCAGGAACACTCCGACCTCCTCATTGAAAAGGGAGACGCTTACCGCTGCTTCTGCACCTCCGAGCGCCTTGATGAGATGCGCAAAGAACGACTGGCCCAGAAGATGCCCACCCTCGGATACGACGGTCGCTGCCGGCACCTCACCCCGGAAGAAGTACAAAAGAATCTCGACGACGGTGTGCCCCATGTCGTTCGGCTGAAAATGCCCACAGACGGCGACACCATCATCTCCGACCGATTGCGTGGAGAGATTCGCTACCCCAACTACCAGCAAGACGACCAGGTTCTGCTGAAATCCGACGGGTTCCCAACTTACCACCTCGCCAACGTCGTGGACGACCACCTCATGGAGATCACCCACGTTATTCGTGCAGAGGAATGGATTCCTTCCACCCCCAAACACCTCAGACTTTACGAAGCCTTCGGATGGGAAGTACCCGAATTCATCCACATGCCGCTCCTGCGCAACAAGGACAAAAGCAAAATCTCCAAGAGGAAGAACCCCACGTCACTTCTGTACTACAAGGCCATCGGAGTCCTGCCGGAGGCGATGCGCAACTTCCTGGCCCTGCTGGGCTACTCCTTTGGGGACGACATCGAGAAGTTCACACTGGCTGAGCTCCTCGAACAATTCGATATCGGCCGGGTAAGCCTCGGCGAGCCGGTCTTTGAATTGGAGAAGCTCAATTGGCTCAACGGTCTCTACATCCGAGAGATGGACCCCCCCGAGCTCCAGAAGAGGCTGGTTGAGCACCTCTTCAACTCCGAATACCTGGCGAAGATCCTCCCACTGGTACAGGAGCGAATCGAACGATTCGACGAGTTCATTCCGAACAACCCCTACTTCTTCTCCAGTTCGGTGGAATATGACCCGGCCCTCCTCATCGGGAAGAAGCTCACCATCGGCGAAAGTCTCAAAGCACTTTCCGAGTTGGCGGACGTCATGGATGCCCAACGAATCTGGACCGTGGAGAGCATAGAAGCCATGCTCAGAGGGTTCTGCGAAGACACCGGAGTCAAACCACGCTCTCTCTTCATGCCTGTGCGCATCGCGGTCTCCGGCCGCAAAGCCTCTCCCCCCCTCTTTGAAATGATGGACGTGCTCGGAAAGCCCATCTGCCAACAGAGAATGCGTGAGGCTGTCAGCAACCTCCAGCAACACAAGATCCTGGTAGAGCGAGAAGAGAAAGCGAATTCTTAGACGACGTCAGGCGAGAACCGGGACTCCGTGATCCAGATCCGGAGTCAAGATCTCCAAGGCAGCGTCATGGACGAGCTTCACCGACCAACGCTTTCCCCCACCCCGGGGGATGAAGGACAACACCCCCGACGACACCATGGAATTCAAACACGCCAGCACCGTCCCATCCGGTTGCACGTATCGCAAGGCCGCCACGCCGTCACTGGGGAACTCCAGATGCCCCTCCAATAGCCCATCCCTTCCCTGGCAGTGAAAGTGCCAACTACGTCGCCCAATCTCGGCTCGATTGTTGGCCATGGAACCCACTGAATTGAAGCGATAGGGGCGCCCGGAGACAGTCATCACACAAGAAGTCAAAGAACCCCTTGAGGTTGAATCAGCCGCCAGAGGGAGGCTGAAGCCCTCCCAGAAAATGGGTTCGGAGTCCACAACTCCACGAGCTTGCCCCCAGGCGTAGCGAGGGGTGTGCTTTCTTCCCCAGTTGTGGCCGACACTTACCAACGCACCGTCGGCATCAAGGG
>CALFHQ010000546.1 GCA_937876385.1 uncultured Pseudomonadota bacterium | reverse complement strand
CAGTCGGCTGACGCAGCCTACGGGGATGATCGCTGGTTGAGATGACCCTGTTTAGGAGAAGACAGCGCATGAAAAGACCTTGCAAAGACAGGAGGACGAGCCGTCAGGAGTTTTCCTGGACTCTACATACAAACGTCGTTGAGGGCTCCTGGAGTTCCCAGGTCTCCAGTCAGGCTTGTGGAGAAGGAGGTACACCAGTTGGCCCCCGAATCGTTGGACACCGAGTCAAGCGCGGAGGGGCTGAGACTCATGCTGGTCCCTTCTACGTCTGGGAAGGTCACTCCATTGTCCCAGCCAACCCAGTCAATCAAGACGGTGTTGCACACCACGGCCAGTTCGTCATCCGAGTTGCTCAGGTAGATGGCTGTCGAGCCATACACATAGTTGGCAGCAATGACTCCGCCACTTCCCAAATCCGCAGAGTTGGAGAATATGAGGTACTCCCCAGCACCGATGGTGAGGGTTCCTCCGTTGTCGATGGTGATGGAGTCGCTTCCATCATCTCGAATCACACATCCGTTGAGGTTCAGCGCCATTCCACTGGCGTTGTACAGCTCGAACCACTCGCGACTACTCTCGGTCCCGGTGGGGTTGTTCATGATCTCTGTGATGACGATCTGGCCGGCAGCGGACGGCATGGGGTCCACATCAAAAATCGTGTAGTCAATGGGGGTTGCGTGCGCGCTCTGGTCGGTAATATTTCCGTCATATATGTAGTTGACGGGGATCCCTGGTGCGGGCACATAGCGCACCTCGAAAGTCACAGAGAGGGTACCCGCGCCATCCAGTGCGGAGTTCGGAACGGTTCCTCTGTATTCGTCGTTGTTTCCAACGTCGCCGTTGTAAATCATCCCAACCGGTGCGCCAGCAGTGCCGTTGAAGGAGTAGTTCAGGGTCGCTTCGATTCCAAGTCCCTGCCCCACAGCCTCGGTCACCCCTGTCTTCAAAACCTGCAGGTAGACGGTGAAGGCAGCTTCGTCGTTTCCGGAGCTTCCGAAGACGGGCCAGACCTGACCAGCCCAGTCGATTTCGCAAGCGTCGGCCAGCCCGTTGGCGTTGATATCCACGTTGTCGTCTCCACCGGGGCAAACGTCGTTGGCGTCGCTCACTCCGTCGTCGTCACTGTCCAGGAAGCAGTCTCCCACCCCAGCACAATCGGGGTCGGCGCAGTCGGTGAAGGTGTCGAAGTCGTCATCCAACCCGTTGGAGCAGTCCTTTTCCATGAAAGAAGTGCAGGTAATCTGGAGGTCATCCACAGACCACTCATCGGCGAAGTAGCCTGCGTAAACAAAGGCGAACCGAGCCTCGCCAAAATCAGAGACGTTGAGGGTAACCACGGGATTGACCATTGCCCAGGAAGTCCCAGGGACTCCCAGGGTTTCCTCCACAGCCGTTCCTCCTTCGTCGAAGATCCGAATGCCGTGGTAGTAGAAGTAGCTGGTAAAGTTGCCGAGTTCATAGAAAGAGACATCCGCAGAGGCGCAGTTGGAGAAGTCGATACGGGGGGAGATCAGGATGGACTCCTGGTCGTTGCTGCATGCCTGCTGGTCGTCCTTCTTCATCCCGCCGGTGCTGCTGTTATTCCCCGGGGCGACTTCAGCCCAGGTGCACCCCGCGGCCCCTTCCTGACTCCAGGCACCAAGCGGGTTTGATTCGAAGTCTTCTTCGTAGGGAAGAGAGGCAACGACACAGGCCACATTGGTGTCGCAATCCGGGTCATCGCAGTCGATGAGGGTGTCAAAGTCGTCGTCAACCCCGTCGGTGCAGTTGGTTTCTGCGCTTGGAACTTCTTCCACCAGCACGGACAGAGAGTAGTCTCCCGAGCTGTAGCTGGCCGACCCACTCACAATGAGGTAGTAGGTGCCGGCAGCCAAGGACCCCGAGACTTCGGCGATATTGGAAGAATTGGCGGTGCAGAAAAGATCGGTCTCCCCACAGGTGCTATCCTTCAGCGAGAGCACAGCGTAAGTGTACCCGCTTGCAAAGGTCTGGGTAGCGGTGACGTGGGCGGGGACCCCCAGGACCAATCCATAGACATGGTCGGGAGAGTCCACCGAGTTCGGTGAACACGAAGCCGAGTAGTCCGCAGCAGCAGCAGAGGTGCTGCCGGTAACGGCCAACGTGAGCGGCAGATCCGACATTATCACCTGATTGCCATCGTTCAGCAAAAGGGCCGCTCCACAGGACTCACCCAAACAAGCCTCATTGGAGAAGCAATCGCTGTCGTTGCAGTCAACAGCGCTGTCACAATCGTTGTCCAGGCCGTCCTGACACTCACTCTCAGCAGCGCAAACTGCGTCCACGCTGCAATCTGCATCGCAGCAGTCAAACATCGTGTCGAGGTCGTTGTCCAAGCCATCGGCGCACTCGGTTTCGGTGGCCGTGGGGAACATCAGAGTCATGGTCGAAATCAGGGTTCCGCAGTCCCCTGCATAGGAAGCATCGACAATGATGTAGTAGGTTCCAGCGGGCAGAAGCTCCTGAATCGTCGAC
>CALFHQ010000545.1 GCA_937876385.1 uncultured Pseudomonadota bacterium | reverse complement strand
ACGCCGTAGAAGCGTATCTTGAGGGGTCCCACGGCTCCCCAGACGGGGACAAAGAAGTGGCCGATGAGGGTCACGAGGAAGATGCCCCCGGCGACCATCAGGGTGTTCTTCCACCCTTTTTCCACAGAGCCTTTGGGGTCTTGAGAGGCGACGGCAAAGGAGGACATCCCGGAGAGCCATCCCACGGCGAGGAGAAGAACGTAGTTTCGAATTCCCCACGGGCCAGAAGTGGCGATGCCACCAATCCAATCGAGGAGGAGGGCGCCCGCTGCCAGGATGGCGACGATTCCCACGGCAAGACGCAGTCCGTTGCCCCCTTTTTCGGAGGTTATCACGGCCTTTCGCAGGAAGTAGCCCAGCACCAGTCCGACGGCCAGGGCGATGGGATAAAAGCTCAGGTCAAAGGGTCCGGCGTTGATGAGTTCTGGTTCGATGTTCCATACAGGATGGGAATCGAGATGAGACACCATTTCGGTCAGTTTTGAAGAATCCACGTCACACTCCGACAGTTTCAGGGCCAGGGGATGATAGCAGGCACTCCCCTCTACTCCAAGGAGGAATCACGAAGTGTTGAGGTTACAGCCCCTTGTAGCCCATTCTCTTGTAGTAGTCATCGGCGTCTTTCTTGACCACCCCGGACAGCAGAATAATGGCCAGGAGGTTGGGTATGGCCATGATGGCCAGGGCTACATCGGCAAAGCCCCACACAAGCTCCAGGGAGAAAATGGCACCCAGGAAATGGACGGCCACAAAGGCGACTCGATAGATCCACACCGCTTTTTGCCCAAACACGAACAGGATGGCTCTGTCTCCGTAGTAGGACCAACTGATGGCCGTGGAGAGGGCAAAGAGGAACACAGCAAAGGTGATGAAGAGGTTCCCACTGGGGAAGATGGGGAGCAGTCCCCTTCGATAGCTCTCGGCGGTGAGGGGAGAGCCGTTAAGGAGCGCCATTCCGGTGACGGCAACGTCGCCAGGCTGGATTTCAGCTCCATCCCCCGTTCTTACCTCGTCGATCCCTCCGTCTTTTAGCACAAAGGACCCGTTGAACGGTTTGTCGTCCAAGGTGATGCTGACATCCTCCATGACGCAGTGGTTGCGAACGAGGAGTCCGTCTTGAATCTCGCCGTTTACCACGGCGACCTCTCCGGTTTTCACGTCCTCCTCTTCAATCCCCCCCATGGGTTGCACCTTGCCCCCCGGAACCATCACGGTGAGAGCCGCGCTGGGGTTGATGTGGAGGGATTCTTCCACCTTGTCGTTCCAGGTTCCGGTGGAAACCACCACGAGCCCGGTCAGGGCGCAAATGACGACTGTATCAATGAGCGGCCCCAATTGCGCAACGGCACCTTCTCGCACGCTCTCTGTGGTTTTGGCAGCGGCGTGGGCGATGGGGGCGCTTCCTTGACCTGCTTCGTTGGAAAAGAGCCCTCGTTTGACCCCCCAGGTGAGGGTGAAGATGAAGGTGGAGCCGGCAAAGCCGCCAATCTCTCCTTGAGGGGTGAAGGCGGAGCGGACGATGAGGGAGATGGCCCCCGGGAGGGCTTCGTAGTTCAACAGGAGGACGGCGAGAGCTGCCAGGACGTAGAGCACTCCCATGAACGGAACGAGCTTCGAGGCCACCCTTCCAATGCGCTTGATCCCTCCGATAATGACGAGTCCGACGAGGGTGGCGGAGATCATGCCGGTAATCCAGGGGGGAATGCCGAAATCGGCTCGAAAGCTGTCAGCCATGGTAAAGGCTTGGACGGCGTTTCCAGAGCCGAAGCTGGAGACGAATGTGCACACCGCAAAGAGCACGGCTACCCAGGTCCACTTGCCCCCCAAAGCGTTCTTCATGTAGTACATCGGCCCACCGGATGCGGAGCCGTCTTTGTGAATCACACGGTGTTTGTGCCCCAGGGAGCACTCCACGAATTTGGTGGCCATTCCGAGGAAACCCGTCACCCACAGCCAGAACACAGCCCCGGGTCCTCCATAATGGATGGCCGTTGCCACTCCAGCGATGTTTCCAATACCGATGGTCGCCGACAGTGCTGCCGAGAGCGCCTGAAAGTGGCTGACATCACCGGCTTCGTTGGGGTCGTCGTAAATCCCCAGGATGATCTTGAAGCTGTGCCCCAGGTGACGGAATTGGACAAAGCGCATCTTCCAGGTGAGGTACAGGCCGGTACTGGCGAGCAGGAACACCATGATGGGGAAGGCCTCGGGGAAGTCCCAGAGAGCTTTGCTCAGTCCATCGATAATCGTCTTCAGGGTCTCCATCAGCCATTGCTCCTCGTGGGCTCGCTCAAAAAACGAAGCTCCATCCGCTGGTGGGGGATGCCAATCTCTTCGAAGGGGTCGCCGACGGGTTCAAAGCCCATGCCGGCATAGTAGTGAACCACATAGTGGCGAGCGTGAAGGAAGAAGCCAGTTGCCCCTTTCTTGCGCTCTTCGTCGAGGACGAACTTCATGAGCTTTGGCCCCACCCCCTTTCCTCGCCAGTGTGGCTCCACGGCCATTTGGAATACCTTGGACAACCCCTCTCGAGGGTGCACCAGGAGGCAGGCGATGACGGCATCGTCAGCCAGGGCGACGTACCGCCTGGATTGGTCATCCCAGGGGAATATCTCGGGGACGGGGGGCCGTCCCAGCTCTCCTCGAAGGACTCGGCCTCGCAGGGCCAACTCTTGTTCGTGCTCGGGGGTGCCGATGTGGATTTCTTTGCAGGTAACGGTGCTCATGGGGGAGTTAACCTCTTTCGAGCCGTTCCACAACGGCCTCGATGATTTCATCGAAGGGGAGGTCGTCAGCTCCCCATGTGTTGGGGTATCGCCAGGGAAGGTCTCTGGCTTCCACGGAAGCTCTCAGTCGAGCCACCTGGTCATCGTTCAAGGGTTGCAATTCGCCGAGGTTTCGAGCGAGGAAGAGGATCTGGGCCGCATGTTCGAGCCCTTCGAGTCGGTTGTAGGCTTCCCAGAGGTCTGTTCCCATGGTGAGGGAGCCGTGGCGAGCGAGGAGAATGCCGTCGGCCTGCTTGACGTAGGGTTCAATGGAGTCTGGGACCTCTTTGGTCCCCGGGGTGGCGTAAGGTGCGGTGGGAACGGCGCCCATGGAGTAGGCCATTTCGGGCACCACGGGGTTGGTGAGGGTGAGTCCCACGAGGGTGCACGCCACGCAGTGTTGGGGGTGTGCGTGAATCACCGCTTGGACGTCGGGGCGTTCTCGATAGACCAGCAGGTGCATGGCCAGCTCGGATGAGGGTCGCCCCTTGCCCTGGACGGCTTTTCCGTCCAAATCCACGACGACGAGGTCTCTGGCGTTCAAGAATCCCTTGTTGGTGGATGCCGGAGTGCAGAGGAATCGATTGCGTCCCAGCCACACGCTGATGTTTCCGTCGAGACCTCCGATGTAGCCCCGTTGGTGCATCATGTGGGCAACTTGGACGACATTCTGGCGAATCTCCTCGGCGTGAACGTAGCTCACTCCACTCCTCCTTCCAGACTGGTTTCGACATAGACGGGTTCGGGGCGAAGGGTGGACGTGGAGCGCATGAGGTCGATGCGCCAGCGGTCGTCTTCCTGGACGAGCCACAATTCGCCAGAACCTTCGGGGGTATGAACGGCGACCCTGGCGACTCCATCTTCTTCGAGGGCGACGGAGTCCACCGTGACGTCCTGGAGAAATTGAAGGGTCTCCTCCTTCACATATCCGTAGCGATTGCTTAGGGCCCACACCATGGAGAAGCGGCGGGCGCTATCTTTTGTGAGGTACTCCATGGCCCCGTCGAAGTCCCCCTTCTGGGCCCGTTGGGCGAACTCGTGGACGGCTCTTTCGGGGGCCTGATCTCGTCGGCACCCGGTTCCCCAGAAGAATCCCAGGAGCAGAAGCAGCACCATCCAGTGTTTCATTGCGTTTCCTCCACGGTTTGCCCGGAGAGGAGGGACCATCGCCGGTCGGAGGCCATTCGTTCGGTGAAGAAGAGATCGATCTTCCACTCTCCCTCCTGCTTCACCAGGACGATCATCATCTCGTCGTCCCCTTGCTTCACAGTCACCGTCGCCGTCTCTTCCTCTTCTCCCCCTCCGCCGTCAACGCCGAGGACCTCAACGTCTCCCTGGGGGCAGGCGACGATCTTCGGAAAAGTATCGAGGACTCCCAGGAAGTAGTCGGAGGAGCCGGTGGTCAGGTGGGTCGCAAAGTCGGCGGGTTGCTTGCCGCACAGGTCATCAAAGGCCTTCTCGACCACAGAGTCGGGTGTGCTCTGGCAAGCCAGAAGAAGGGGTATGAGCCATGACAGAAGAACCCATGGTGTTTTTTGGGAAGTGTTCATTAAGGTGTGTGTAACAGAAACGAGGGAGTTTTGAAAGTGCGAGGAGGGGGACTCGAACCCCCACAGCCGATAAGGCCACAAGGCCCTCAACCTTGCGCGTCTACCAGTTCCGCCATCCTCGCAGCGTGGCTATCGCAAGCCAAAAACAGAACCCGACTTCTAGAACAGTCTAGCTAACCTGTCAAGATAAAAGTTGGCCCTTTTTTGAGGTAGAGATTGACGGGAGGGGGCAAATCTCCCATCCTTGTCGAACGGTGAGCGGTTGTGCACTGGAACGGTGAGCGGTTGTGCATCGGAAACCATACTGAAAGAAGGTTTGAAAATGGCGAAATTGACAGGCAAGCAGATCCGAGAATTCCGAGGTGAGGGGCATCATCTGAACCCCGTGGTGATGATCGAGAAGGGTGGAGTATCCCAGGCTGTGCTGGACTCTCTGGACCAAGCTCTCAATGCCCAGGAACTCATCAAAGTGAAGATCCTCGATGCCACAGGAAAGGATCGCAAGGAATTTGCGGAAGAGCTGGCGGGCCAATCTGCTTCGGAAGTGGTCCAGGTGTTGGGAAAGACGGTTCTGCTCTACCGCAAGAAG
>CALFHQ010000544.1 GCA_937876385.1 uncultured Pseudomonadota bacterium | reverse complement strand
CGGGAAGTCCCTCCTACCGACCCCTCAGAACACCACCCCGTGGTTCCGCTCGGCGCAGGACTGACAGATCCGGGCGTTGTGCATCCAGCCCCTGGGCTGTCTCTCCCCGCACTCCTGGCAGACCCTGAAGTACTTCCTGTTCCGCAGGATCTTGGAGATCTGACGGTCGATCCTCTCCTGCGATGCCCCGGCGGGCAGCTCCGTCACCGTGACCCAGGTGCCCTCGGGCTCATGGGGATGAGGCCACGAGATCTCGCAGACCTCGATGACGGTGCCGCCGTCGGGGGCGCTGGGGACGGTGCGGAGGAACTGGGCGATGAGATCCTGGTCGGTCACGTTTCACCTCTGGCGACAACTACTCCAGCGGGTCCCGTCGGTGTAATTGTCGCTCGGCACACTATCGTCAATCCTACAGCTCCCATGCTCGGCAAGAGCGCTGTTTATTCATGATGCGTCTCTGTCGTCTGGGTTCTGTACTTGTCGAACCCCTCCCGCCTTGTCGAAGAAGTGGATCCGACCTGTTTGGACATCTTTGAGGATTGCCTTTGCGGCATCATCCGCTCGACTCTCCACTGTTTCCGTGGCAGTGCGAATATCGTATACGAACTCCACGCCCGTAATCTTCACTGGCCCAAGCTCTGGGATCGGGAGGAAAGCACAGTCTCCCATTTCAAACGTGTGGACGAACCCCTCCCCTGCCGCCCAGTTGTTTGGTAGCCGAGACTTCAGTTCGTAAAAATCCGTAATTCTCTCCCCAGAGTGATCCACAACGCAGATTTCATTTTCGTGGCCACCCAGCATGTACGGAACTCCCCCTTCATCTGGGAGTTTCAGATTTGCTCGTACCCACTCCTGGTCCGTGATCGGCCTCCGGCTCTTTACCTCGACCGAGAACGATGTGACCTTGAAGACGATGGACCTTATCCTTCCCTCCCAGTCCCGAGCTACGGGGAAGCGCAGCTCCCGCAACTCAATTCCACAACTGGCTGCAAAGTCTATTGCGCCCCTCTGGAATCCGCATTGGCTTAACATGATGCCTTTGATGCTCCCAATGTCACTAAGGACACCGAAGAAGTCTCGCACTCTGCCAATAGGCACGGGGGATGCGAAGTCTTTGCATTCGATGGCTACCCGGTGCTTCACCCCTCCCATCTCGAACTCCCAAAACACATCAACTTGGTGTCGACAGCCCGAACGACCTTTGATTTTAACGTTGTGTTGCACCCGCACTGCCTCGAAGCCCTCGGCAGCAAGGAACGTCTGGTAGATCTCTTGAGCTAACAGCTCGTAATCCTTGTAGTTTCCCATGCTCCTACCTCCCCACCGGCATCCGTGGCGGGGCTGTCTTCCACATCAGATCGATCTCCTCGGGTGTCAGCCCGTAGGCCTCGTTCACCAAGTCGGAGATCCGTCGCTCCAGTTGCTGGGCCTCTGTTTGGCGCTCACGCATCGGCACGGCGTACTCTTCGAAGGTCCTGCGTAACTCGGCCAGCGCTGACGGCGAGACCCGTGTGCCTTTGGGCATTCGCTTCTTGACCTCCTGAACGAAGCCGTCGGAGTCGAGGCTGCCGAAGTCATCCAACTTCTGGCCAGGTTTCTCAACGCCGAACTCCATGCGGAGCCAGTCGAGGAACTCGCCGCTCACAGTATAGGTAGCCTTTGCCAGATCAATCCGCCTTTGAACCGCTGATACGACTGCTACCCGCACGTCTGCAAAAGGCTCAGCTATTGGGAGCTTCCCCATAAGGAATCCGGCAGGGTTCAGAGCCTCGTCTTTCATATGAGGCAAGTACCGCCAGTTGTGCCACCACATCAGCGGGCTATTCAACACGGCCAGAAGGTAGAGGTCGTCAGTAGGGATGAAGAAGATCTTGTCGTTCCCGAGCGCACCGGTTGCATCTAATGCGTACTGTGGAAGGAACTGGATCACTTGGTAGACGATCTTGCGCTGCCCGAACTCTTGGTAATAGTCCACGGGATCCTGCAACTCGAACCACTTGTAGGTACCTGCTTTCCGGCCTGGCCATGCCCCGCCCGATTTA
>CALFHQ010000543.1 GCA_937876385.1 uncultured Pseudomonadota bacterium | reverse complement strand
ACCAAGATGGCGCTGGCCTACTCAGACTATGTAGTCACCGAGGCGGGATTCGGCTTTGACCTCGGCGCCGAGAAGTTCTTCGATATCACCTCCAGGGCCGGGGAATTCGCTCCCGAGGCGACGGTGTTGGTTGCCACGGCGAGGGCTTTGAAGATGCACGGCGGCGTAAAGAAGAAGGCGCTGGGACAAAGCGACCCAGGCGCCGTGGCTCGAGGGCTGCCCAATATGGAAAAGCACATCGAGAACATTCGCCAGTTCCAGGTGCCGGTGGTGGTGGCGGTGAATCGCTTTCCAACAGACAGCCAGGAAGAACTCGACGTCATCGTGCAGCGATGCAAGGAACTGGATGTCCCGGTGGCCATCACCGATGGGTACGAGAAAGGGGGGGAAGGGGCCGTGGAACTGGCAGAGAAGGTCGTCGAAACCGTTTGCCATTGCCAGCTCCCCTTGAAGCCAATGTACGAATTCGACTGGACCCCGGAGAGGAAGATCGAAACCATCGCCAAGCGAATGTACGGGGCCGAACATGTGGACTACACCGCAGACGGCAAGCGAGACTTGAAGACTGTGTACAAACTGGGCTACGACAAGCTGGCGGTGTGCATGGCCAAGACCCCTAAATCGCTGTCCGACAACCCGGCCCTCCTCGGAAGGCCAAAGGATTTCGTGGTTACCGTGCGAAACATCGAGTTCGCCCCGGGAGCCGGCTTCATCGTTCCAATCACCGGGGACATCCTCAGAATGCCGGGACTTCCCAAACATCCAGCCTTCGAGCATATCGACATTGACAACGATGGAGTGATCCACGGCCTGGAATAGCCCTGCCGGAGATTTCTCCTTCAAACGTCGGGAGCTTTCGGCTAGCATGGACTCTTCTGCGGAGTTGGTCTTGAAAGGAATGCCCGGCAAACTCACAATCGTCCTTGTTCTGCACCTTGCCCTGGTAGGGCTCGGCTCTGCTGTGAGCATCGCTGCGGAGACTCCCAATCAGCAGGACGGAGCCTGTACGACCATCCCCAACGGCGACGAAGTCTGTTGCCCAGCCGGTGCCACCCTCGATGTCAAGGGAGATGAGTTCGCTCTAACCTGCGTAAAGGGGCACTACCCTCACGGTCCTCGGCTCCATTGGAACACCGAAGGCACCATCGTCTCCCAAGAGCACTTCAAGAATGGAGTCATTCATGGCCCGTTTGAAGAACGCTACGACGACGGCACCTTGAAGACCGAGGGAGAGTACTTCTACGGACAGAAAACCGGAGAGTGGAATGCCTTTGCCCCTGACGGGGTGAAACTCGTTTCCGGCCGCTACTACCAGGGTCTACAGACCGGAATGTGGACCTGGTGGAACGAGGACGGAACTTTCTCTGGGGAAGCCCGATTCAGAGGAGGCAATGCACAGGTTTCACTAACCGATCCTGGCGGTCGGCTGAAGACCACTTCACGCTACGTCAACGGCCAACTCCAAGGCGCGCAGACCGACTACAGGGAAGACGGCACCGTCCGCGTGGTTCGTCGATACTGGAAGGGGGAACTTCACGGGGAGACCACCCGGTACAGCCGCGATGGGGACAAAGTTGTGACGGTGAGATATCGCCAGGGCCGACGAATTCGGACCACCTGGTGGAATCGAGACGGCTCAGTGAACCAGGTGGTCAACGAGCAGCAGCGACCGGACAATCGGGGCTCGAAGCACCCCTGACCATCCGGCAAGGAGCAAACCCATGCACACCCCGGGGTCCTTCGTCGATTCCCCCCCAGCACTCAGGGACTCTACATCTCACCGGATTCGCATCCTGTTTGGTCTCCTGGCATCCCTCTTCCCCGCTTTCCTGGCCACATTCAAGCTGTTCAACCGTGACATCGGATTCCATGTTGCCACGGGCAGAGCCATCGAACTTCTGGGACGAGTACCGGACAAGAACGTCCTCTCTTACACGAACCCCGACGCTCCCTGGATCCTCCATCAGTGGATACCGGCATGGCTCTTCTATCGAATCGACAAGTCATGGGGCCCCGAGGGGCTGGTGCTATTCAAAATCGTGGTCGTTTACATCACATTCTTTCTCCTCTGGATTGCCCTGGCTAGAACCACCCGGAATTTCTGGGTGACATCGTTCTGGTTCGTCCTGGCCACCTCGGCTTCCTTCACCCGCTTCTACGTCCGCCCTTTCACCCTCGCCATGCTCCTCCTGGCCGGATTTCTTCTCGGGTTGACCTGGTTTCGAACCGATGGCAAGAGAGTGAAGGACTACTCCATCTTCCTGGCCATCACCGTTGGAAGCGCAGTTGTTTCCTCTGCTCTCCACGCAAGCTTCATCTATATCTGGTTCATCACAGGAGCCTTCTTCCTTGCTGTCTGGCTGGAGCCTCTCTACCAAAGCTCTGTTTTGCAGTTCAGCCGGCAGGTTCGTCGTGGTGAATTCGTCCTGCGCCTGGCCCCGCTTTGGGTGGTCTCTCTGGTGGCCCTGTCTGTCGGAACCGTGTGGCTCCTTCACCCGCACCCCTGGGAAATTATTGCACTCCCATTCTCTTTCTCCACCAACGCCTACTACCACGAACACCTCGTGGAATACCGCCCCCCCGCATTCAATCTCCAATATTTCCCGGGACTGTGGCTGACCCTCTTTTCTGGCTGGATCGTCGTGGGGTGGACCCTCGTTCGAGACTTCCTGAAGGACCGACGCCTCAAGATGTGGCACGCTGCAGCATTCCTCACCATTGCCATGTTCACCCACCTCGTCTTGAAGCACCAGCGGATGGCCTATTCCTTTGCTCTGGTGACGGCGTTTTTTGCTGCACGGCCAACCGCTTATCTCCTCTCCACTCTAAGGCGCTGGCCCCGGAGAATCGCCGTCGTTGCAATGGTGGTGATCGCCCTGGGAACCGGCTTCCAGAGTGTTCGCCTGTGGAATTCCCAAGCCAACGCCGGGGTGGGCATCGACGAAAAGCAATACCCCACGCAGATGTTCCAATTCGTCCGTGACAACGACCTCCCACAACGAGCCTATGTCTCTGACTCCTGGGCTGGCTGGTGGCTTTGGGAGTTCTATCCCGAGCGGCTGTCCTTCTGCGACAATCGCCTCTCCGCCTACCCCTTCGAGTTCTATCGAGACGTCTACCAGGCCATCCGGTACGGCCAGCGAAACTGGGAAGAACTCCTGGATGCCTATGACGTGGACATGGCCGTCTTGAAATACACCACAAACCTCGAAAAAGATTTTCTCAAGGGACGGCCAAGCGTTCGACAGTTGATGCTGCAATCCCCG
>CALFHQ010000542.1 GCA_937876385.1 uncultured Pseudomonadota bacterium | reverse complement strand
AACGCCTGAGATTGGTAGATGGGCGCTCCATCGGGAATCCCGGGGGCAAAGAGCCACGCATCTGCATTCACCTTCTCGTACAAACCGGGCATCCGTTTGTTCAGGAAGGATAGGAACTGCTCGGTTGTGATGGAGGTGAACTGGAACTCCTTGATGTAGTCCATGACGAAGGCATCAAAGGCCTCTCGCCCCGCTGCCAACTCCATTGACTTGACGAATAGAAATCCCTTTTCGTACGGGACGAGGGAGTACGCCTCGTCGGGGTCTATTCCCTCCAGGTCAGTCTTCAGATGTGTCCACGCAGGCTTCTCAGCGAAGGCCATTAAGGCTCCCTCCAATCCGTTTCGACCGATGTTGGCGTGGAGAGCTACCGACTCTTTCCCTTCCAGGCGTTCAAGGATGCGACGCTCCGCCCAGACAGTGAACCCCTCGTTCAACCAGAAGTCGTTCATGGTTGCATTGGTCACCAGATTCCCGGTCCAGGAGTGAGCCAGCTCATGAGCCAATACGTTGACCATGGACCGGTCCCCGGCAAGGAGCGTGGGGGTAAGGAAGGTCAACCTGGGATTCTCCATGCCGCCGTAAGGAAAGGCCGGGGGCATCACCAGGAAGTCAAAGCGCTCCCACGGGTAAGGACCAAAGAGTCCTTCTGCTGCCTGAAGCATCTTGTCTGCATCGGCGAACTCCCAGGCAGCCTTCTCGACGACTTCGGGTTCGGCGTACACGGTGCATCGAGGCCCCACGTCCTGCGAAACGATGTTCCCCACGGCAAAAGCCAGAAGGTAGGAAGGAATGGGCTGGGGCATATCAAAAGAGAAGGTCTTGCGCCCTCCCGAGGGCTCGTGCGCTTCCCCGGGGGCTGCGGCCATTACCACAGCCAGAGAGTCGGGCACGGAAATTTCGGCGTGGAAGGTGAATCGAGCCTTGGGGGTATCCTGAATGGGCAGGATGGAGCGGGCGTGGATCGCCTGACATTGGGTGAACAAGAACGGCAAGGCCCCACCGGAAGTGTGCTCAGGGGCCAACCATTGCAATGCAGAAGCCGTGGGGGCAGTGCGATAGACAAAAGTGAGCGCCGACGTAGCCTCCGGTACAATCACCCGAAGGCGATTTCCCATAAACCCTTCGACTTCCTCCACCTCGAATCCGCAGGACATTCCGGCGTGGGTGGAGACCGACTCGACCGTCAGCTCTCGGGAATCCAGGTCCACTTCCCCGGACACGGCATCGACAAAGTTCAACGTTGCCACCCCCGTCAGGACCTTCCCCTCAAAATCCACCTCCACCTTCCAATCCACATGATTCACCACACCCTGACTCAAGTCCGCATAAGAATGGGGGTCCAATCTCGCCATCACAATCCTCCTCATGGAAATCAATTCCGCACAGATACCACCGCGACAATACAGACCACCCC
>CALFHQ010000541.1 GCA_937876385.1 uncultured Pseudomonadota bacterium | reverse complement strand
TTCCTTCTTCGAGAAGCCTACATTCAGTACGGAAGCGCCTGGGTGGTCGTGCGTATCGGGCAGATGGCCAGCGAATACGGAGTGGGCATGCTCGCCAACGCAGGGCGAGAAGACGACAACCGATTCGGTGTTCGTCGTTACGGCGACATTGTGGACCGAGCCCTGGTCCTGTTCACCCCCTTCCAAGGGCTCTGGGGACCGGGACACTCGCTGGCTCCCCTCACCTTCATGGCTGCCGGCGACATGGTCTTCCGGGATGAAAACGCCGACTTCATGGATGGAGACAAGGCGTACATGGCCAACGCCGGACTGATGTACCGCCACCAGAAGTACGAGAACAACGTGATCTTCACGTATCGCAATCAGGAAGACGACGACGGCGACACCCTGGAGGTCTACGCCCTCAATGTAAACGGTAGAAACCGCTTCGTCCTGGACACCATGGAAGGAGAGGGGGGCAAACGAGTTCCCAACCTCTCTTTGAAGCTCGACTACGAAGCGGCCTGGCTCTTTGGCAAGACGGACCGGTTGCAGCAACTGGGGTCCCCGGACGGACTGGACGTCCAATCCTTTGGCGCCGTGGGACGACTGACCTTCGAGATGGCGAAGGTGGGACTGGAAGCCGAAGTCGAAGTCGGATACGCCTCGGGCGACAACGACGCATACGACAACGAATCCCACGCCTTCAGCTTCGACCCTGACTACAACGTCGGGCTCATCTTCTTTGACGAGATGCTTCCCCTCATCACCGCCAGAAGCGCCGAGATATCCAGCGACCCGGCCCACCTCCAGGTGGCCCCGAAGGGACTGGACCTCATCGCCTCTCAGGGAAAAGTGACCAATACCGTCTACTACTTCCCCCAGATTCGATACACCCTCAAACCCGGCCTCGTGTGGATGGAGAAGTTCAAGGCGATGTTCGGGGCACTCCTGTTGTCCACCCCCTCCCCCCTGGCTCACTCCTACTACACCTTCAAGAATGGTGGGGTAGCAACAAACTACTTCGGCAGGGAAACGGACAGCAGCTTCCTGGGAACCGAACTCCTCCTCAGCGCCCAAGGGGACTTCTGGGTCTGGCCCGAACACGTCGGACTGTCGGTTCGAGCACAAGGCGGAGTGTTCCTCCCCGGCGATGCCCTCGCTAACCTCGACGGGAACACACCCGATCCAGTGTACAAGGGACTGTTGACCCTCGCTTTGATGTGGCGCTGAAACCGCTCTCTTTGTCCTTCACTGGCTTCCCTCGCAATTTATCAGAACCGCAAAGGAACCACGCCGTAGAATCCGGGGTCTCATGACCCATTGAGCCTTTGAGATTTGCCGTGTAAGATGATTCCAGACAATCCGTCAACGTCGGAGGAATTCATGAAACTGCGCCTGTGTCTGTCTGTTCTCGCCCTCATGTCTTTGCTTTCCACCCCCACCCTGGCACAGGACGCCCCTCCCGCCATCATGCTCGATGGGGAAGGGCACAAGCCCATGCACGTTACCGCCGTGGACGTCCAGGTCAAGGTAGACGGATTCGTCGCCGAAACTCGAATGACCCTGACCTTCTCCAACCCCCACAATCGAGTCATGGGCGGGGAGCTGGTCTTTCCACTTCCCGAAAACGCGACCATCAGCGGATACGCCCTGGATATTCACGGCGCCATGGTGGACGGGGTCGTGGTAGAGAAGGATCGAGCCCGACAGATCTTCGAAACCGAACTGAGAAAGGGCATCGATCCAGGACTCGCCGAATGGACCCAGGGCAACGCATTCCGCACCCGAGTCTACCCCATCCCGCCCAATGGAACCCGGACGGTGATGGTGCGGTACCTCTCGACCCTAACCAGCGATGCGGAGGCGGCCACGTACCTTCTTCCCCTGAATTTCAAGGAACCCTTAAAGACCTTCCACATGCGCGTCGACGTCGTTCGCTCACAGGTGGTTCCCACAGTCAAACAAAGCCCCCTCGCCAATTTCACCTTCAAGAAGTGGGAAGACCACTATGTGGCTGAGGCCACTTTGGAGGACCAGGCCGTCACCGGGACCTTTGGAATCGCCCTCCCCGACGTCCCCAAAGAGTGGGCCGTTGTGGAGCAGGCAGGCCCCGATACGTTCTATTTCGCGGGGCATCCTCTCGTTCCCGCCCACGAAACCGAGCGGAAGGTCAAGTCTCATCAGAAGGTGACCATCTTGTGGGACGCCTCCGGGGGACGGGAAGCTGAAGCGGTGAAGTCCGAACTGGACTTCCTGTCCAAGTTCATCGCCACCCGCAAGTGCAAGCAGATGGATGTGGAACTGGTTGTGTTTCGACACCAGGCGGACGGTCCTCGCCGCTTCGTCGTCAAGAACAACGAAGGTCCCGCCCTCATCAAGGCCATCAAAGAGCTGAACTA
>CALFHQ010000540.1 GCA_937876385.1 uncultured Pseudomonadota bacterium | reverse complement strand
GTTGCCGACGCCCCAGTGGAAAGCCCGGTGGAAACACCCGTGGAAGAAGCACCACAAGTCGCCGCCGAAACGGCAGCACCGCCAGAACCCGAGGAAGAGGAAACTCCTCTGGCTACACCGGACCGACCCGCCCCTCGCCAGTCTGCCCGCAAACGGAAGAAGCCCGATGAGTACCGAGCCGTCGTGGTCTCCATGCCCGACCCCGTTCCCGTCGTGGACACCTCCCGAGTGGCCCGCCCAGTGGTCACCCCACCCAAGGCCTCCATTCGGGACGCGGCCAAGGAAGACCGCAACCAGCGCCGTGGCAAGAAGATCATCTACGACCGGCGAAGAGAGGGCGGCCCAGGCGGATTCAACTCAGGACGCCGCGGCCAGAGACGCAAGAAGAAGAAGAAGAGCAACGCCGAAGCAACGCTTCCGGAAATGTCCCAGCGACAGACCATCAAGGTCGAGGACACAATCACCGTTGGCGAGCTGGCCCAGCAGATGTTCATCAAGGCCGCCATGCTCCTCAAGAAGCTCATGGAAATGGGCATGATGTCCACAGTGAATGATACCCTCGACTTCGAAACAGCCGCACTCATCGGTGAGGACCTCGGCTACAAAGTCGAAAACGTCTCCTTTGATGTCGAGAAGTTCCTCGGCAACGACCCCGATTTGGACGAGGACATGCGCCCTCGACCCCCGGTGGTCACCATCATGGGACACGTCGACCACGGAAAGACCTCTCTCCTCGACCGTATCCAAACCACCGACATCGCTTCGGGAGAAGCTGGGGGAATCACCCAGTCCATCGGTGCGTATGTGGTCAAGGTCCAGAAGGGTGACATCGTCTTCATCGACACACCGGGTCACGAAGCCTTCACCGCCATGCGAGCCCGAGGAGCCCTCGTCACCGACATGGTGATTCTTGTCGTGGCCGCCGATGACGGCGTCATGCCGCAAACCGTTGAAGCCATCAACCACGCCAAGGCAGCCGGCGTGCCCATCATCGTCGCCGTGAACAAGATCGACAAGCCCGGTTGCGACCTCGCCAAGGTCCGACGAGGACTCAGCGAATACGAACTCCTCCCGGAAGACTGGGGCGGAGAGACCATCTTCGTTGACGTCTCGGCAAAAACCGGGGACGGCGTCGATACCCTCCTTGAGATGCTGCTGCTTCAGGCAGAGATTCTCGAGCTCAAAGCCAACCCCGCAAAGCGTGCCAAGGGCACCATCATCGAGTCTCGACTCGAGAAGGGCCGCGGGCCGGTGGCCACAGTCATCGTCCAGGAAGGAACGCTGAGAGTCGGAGACACCGTCGTCGCCGGCACCGCTGCCGGACGTATCCGAGCCCTCTTGGACGACCGTGGTCGTCCCATCAAGGAGATCACCCCCTCCTACCCTGGAGAAATCCTCGGCCTGGACCGCGTTCCCAACGCCAGCGAAGAGCTCTACGTCGTCAAAGACGAGAAGACCGCTCGTGCCGTGGGTGACTATCGGGACCGAAAAGAGCGCGACGAGAAGCTCGCAAAGCAGATCAAGCCGACCTTCGACCAGCTCCTCATGCAACTGGGCGAGGAAGAGAAGAAGGTGCTCAAGGTGGTTCTCAAGGGAGACAGCCAGGGTTCCGTGGAAGCCATCCAACAGGGACTCGAGCAGCTCAGCGGCGAACAGGTCAAACTCGAAGTGATTCACCAGGGTGTGGGTACAATCTCGGAAACCGACGTCAACCTGGCGCAGGCTTCCGACGGCCTCATTTTGGGATTCAACGTCAAGCCGGACCCCATCGCCAAGAACCTGGCCGATGCCAACAACATCGAAATCCTCTCCTTCTCCCTCATCCACGAGCTGCTGGACAAGACCCGCTTGCTCATGGAAGGGAAACTGGACCTCGTGGAGATCGAAGAGTACCTCGGCAAAGCCGAAATTCGACAGGTATTCCCCATCTCCCGCCTCGGCAAGATTGCCGGCTGTATGGTCCAGGAAGGGAAAATTCAGCGCTCTGGCTTCGTTCGCCTCAAGCGAAAGGGAGAGCAGCTCTGGCAGGGCAAACTTGCTCAGCTCAAGCGCTTCAAGGAAGACGTCAAAGAAGTGGCGTCTGGCTTCGAGTGCGGAATGAACTTCGAAGGATTCAACGATATTCGTGAAGGCGACATCATCGAGTCCTACGAGATCAAGAAGATCGCTGCCAAACTGGAAGATTGACGCCGGGAGTTCTCTCATGGTCGTGGGCGTCTGTCGATTTGTCATCTCCATGCCCGGGAATCGAAGCCTCAAGGAGAAGCGGGCACGGATGCGCCCGCTCATCCAGGCCCTTCAGAAGAACTACAAGGTTTCTGTGGCCGAGGTGGATCTGCAAAACACCGCTGATGCCGGCGCAATCGCTTTTGCACTGGTGGGGAACGACCGCCGCACCGTCAACTCGGTCATCGACAAAATCGTGGAACGAATTGAGGAACTGGCAGACGTTGTCCTTCAAGAGCACGATTTCGAAATCACGAATTATTGAACCGCCGGTCCATCCCCGTGGGCCAGGAGAGCCAACCAATGCGACGCTACAAACGCTCCCAACGAGTATCCACGCTGATTCAGGAAATCCTGGCCCAGCTCATAGCCCATGAAGTCAAAGACCCTGGACTCTCTTCAGTGGTGCTCACACGCATCGAATTGGGGGACGACCTTCACCTGGCTCGAGTCTACTTTCACACCCTGGGCGGGCAACTCGATGATGCCCAGAAGGGACTTGAGAGGGCGAAGGGGTTCTTGCGACGGGAACTGGGGCAGCGACTGGACATGAAGTTCGTTCCTGACCTCCGCTTCATCTACGACAAAGATTTGGACAGCATGGAACGCATCGAAGCCGTCCTTAAGGGCATCCGGGACGAGGAGCCGATATGAGCCACGAGTTCAACGGAGTCCTTCTCGTCGACAAGCCTTCGGGAATCACTTCGGCTCAAGTTGTCCGGTCCATCTCCCGCATCCTGGGCGGCAATCGCAGCGGGCACCTCGGAACGCTCGATCCAATGGCAACCGGCCTTCTCGTGGTTTTCCTGGGAAACGCCCTCAAGACGGTCCCCTACCACATCAAAGGGCGCAAGCGCTACGTCGCAGACATCCAGTTCGGTTCATCCACCGATACTTATGACGCAGATGGCCAGGTCCTCGAGAC
>CALFHQ010000539.1 GCA_937876385.1 uncultured Pseudomonadota bacterium | reverse complement strand
CGGACCTAGATGAATTTCACCGACTTGCAGTCCGTCGAGAAAAATCTTGACACATGAAGACGTCTAGGTATCGTGATGAGGCTATCGCTCCTGAAGCGTTCGACAGGGGTCCGGGTTTTCCTACCTTGGACCCTTTCCCATACGGGGTTTATCATTGAAGTTTCATTCCCATCCATGAGGTGTGTAAGGCGAACATGAATCTGCAAGAACTCAAAAGAAAGAGCATCAGCGAACTCGTTGACATGGCGAAAGAATTCAAGATCGAGGGCGCCAGCGGCCTTCGGAAGCAGGAACTTATCTTTGCCCTGCTGCAGGCCCAGGCCGCGCAGAACGGTTCCATCTATGGCGAAGGTGTGCTCCAGGTATTGCCAGACGGATTCGGCTTCCTTCGATGCCCGGACTACAACTACTTCCCCGGTTCTGACGACATCTACGTCTCCCCCTCCCAGATTCGCCGATTCAACCTGCGCACCGGTGACACGGTAGCGGGACAGATTCGTCCTCCCAAAGAGAACGAGCGATACTTCGCCATGTTGAAGGTTGAGGCCATCAACTACGAAGATCCGGAAGTGGCCCGAACGAAGGTGCTCTTCGACAACCTGACTCCCTTGTATCCCAACCAGCGATTCGAGATGGAGTACAGCCCGAAGAACTACACCACTCGTATCATCGACCTTCTTTGTCCCCAGGGCAAAGGACAGCGGTCGTTGATCGTGGCTGCGCCTCGAACCGGAAAGACGATGATGCTTCAGGACCTGGCCCATGCCATTGCGGCCAACCACAAAGAAGCTTACTTGATGGTTCTCCTCATCGACGAGCGTCCCGAAGAAGTGACGGACATGGAGCGTTCGGTGAAGGGAGAGGTCATCAGTTCGACCTTCGATGAGCCAGCCCAGCGCCACGTTCAGGTTGCCGAGATGGTTATTGAGAAGGCCAAGCGTCTGGTGGAACACAAGCGGGACGTCGTAATTCTACTCGATTCCATCACCCGTCTCGCCCGGGCCTACAACACCGTGGTTCCTCCCTCCGGGAAGATCCTCTCTGGTGGTGTGGACTCCAACGCGCTGCACAAGCCCAAGCGCTTCTTCGGCGCTGCCCGAAATATTGAAGACGGCGGAAGCCTGACCATCATCGCCACGGCACTCATCGACACCGGTTCTCGAATGGACGAGGTGATTTTCGAAGAGTTCAAGGGCACCGGCAACTGCGAAATGCATTTGGACCGGAAGCTGATGGAGAAGCGGATCTTCCCGTGCCTCGACATCAACAAGAGTGGGACTCGAAAGGAAGAACTCCTTCTCCCGCCTGAGACGTTGAATCGGGTTTGGATCTTGCGGCAGTTGCTGCACCCGCTGAACGTCATTGATGCCATGGAGTTCCTCCTCGATCGTGTTTCGAAATACAACACGAACCAGGAATTCCTTGATTCCATGAACCAGTAAGCGTATAAGGATCCGTCCCTTGCGACGGCAGAGAGGTTGGACATGAAAGAGAAGATTCATCCCAAGTATGAAGAAGTCGAGATCAAGTGCGGCTGTGGTGCCGTGTTTAAGACCCGCTCTACCGGCGGGTCCTACTCGGTTGAAATTTGTTCCCAGTGCCACCCGTTCTTCACCGGGAAGCAGAAGCTCATCGACTCAGAAGGTCGTGTTGAGCGCTTCAACCGGAAGTACGGACGCACCACCGAGAAATAGTTTCCCCCGATCCAAAACCACCCACCTACGATTGAGCCCATGTCGAAACCAAACGTTGGCGGCCAGGCCGTCATAGAAG
>CALFHQ010000538.1 GCA_937876385.1 uncultured Pseudomonadota bacterium | reverse complement strand
ACTCGGCTACAACATCGGACTCCCCTTTGACGGGCAGGCTCACGGCTGGGCCCTCATCGGAACCCTCGTCGGTGCACTCGTTGGTGGCGCCCTGTCGGTGGTCCTGCATCCCGTGGGAGTCTTCCTCCTGGGAGCAATTCCTGGGATCATCCTCGGACTCAACTACTTCAACAACTCCCTCATCGCCTTGGCCATCGCCGTCGTGCTGGGCTTCCTGGCCCTCGCACTCTTCGGGTTCGCCCTGGTGATTCTGACCTCCCTGCTGGGGGGCATCTGCTTGTCCTACGCAATCTATGGGAATCTACACTGGTGGATACCCGCCGCAGCCGTGGCCGTCGGCCTGGTAGTTCAGTCCCTCACCGCAGACGGCGAACACGCCCGCACCCACGGAAACAACATCGGATATGCCTGGCTCATGGGTTTTCGCAGTCTCATGGTCGGAAGGCGCTCGGGGACCGGCCTGCATTCGAAGCACCGAAACCCTGATCAGGGTCAGCGAAGATCGTAGAGATGTGAGCGTCGGCTCGCAACGCAAACTTCATCACTCAAATTTCAGGTAGTTCACCCAGCCTGTTGCGGCAACCGGGGCGGGGTTCGATGTTCCGGATTCTACTTCGGTTCCGGTGTAGTCGTACCGTGTCCAACTTGTAGCCCCTTCGGGCATGGGAATCTCCACTGCTGTTTCCAACTCCAGGTCGTCCTGGTCCTGCCAGACGGCCACGATGAACTGCCCCTGGTCATCCGCAAAGGCGAGGGCATAGAGGGGCTCCTCCCAACCGAGTTCCTTGCCGAGATCCCCCGCAAAACGGGTATCCCCCAGCACGATGCTCGCCCCCTTCATGCTGTAGAAAGCAGGCTTTCTCTCTCCCGGATTCTCCGCAGATTCGGGCGGGGTCATGAGCCCGAAGGTGTCCTCGGTGGGAGCGGGCTGGTCAGGACCGATGATGGAATCCCAGTAGGTGTACCAGTGGTAGCTGGCAGCACCCGCGGAGGCAGCGAGGAGAAGACCTCGGACGGCGAAGGCTCCTTGCTTGTCCTCACCCATGTAGTAGTGGGGCCATCCGCACTCGGTGAGGTGGATGGGACGGTTGGGGCATCCGATTTCGGCCAGGACGACCCGGGCCTCTTCGATGAGTCCTGCCATGGGGGGATGAACATACACTCCCTGGACGAAATTGTACTCCGGCGAGTATTGCTGGGCGAAGCTGTACGGGTGGATGGACAGGGAGTCGAAATAGTCGCAGATGTCGGGATGGAACTTCGCCACATCGAGGACGAAGCCCCAGATGTTTTCGGTGTGGAACTGGAACGAACTGAGCGTCCCGAAGACGACTTCAGCGTCAGGGTCGAGGGCATGAATTTCCTCGTACGCCACTTTGGTGAACACCCCATAGAGATACGGATTGATGTCCGGGGTCCAGAAGACATCCAGGTTGGGCTCGTTCCAGATTTCCCAACTGTGAATCCGGTCCATGAGATGTTCTACGGTATAGTGGACGAACGTTCGCCACTTCTCCGGGTCAACGGAATCATACGTGCCGTCGGTCTGGGCCCATTCCGGCGGACTGAGTAAGATGGCCAGGACCGACATGCCCCGTTCCAGAATCAGATCAGTCATGTGAGACTGGCCGGAGACGTCGAAGACCCCTTCCTCGGATTCGATGCTTCTCCAATGAAAGTCGTTTCGAACCCGGTTGAAGCCCAGCTCCGAAAGGCCCTCCAACTCGGCCTCTCGCTTCCACGAGTAGTCCGCCCCTCGGCTCATGTGACTGGACACACCGAGCATTGAGCCAATCACCGCTCCACTCCCCTCAAAGTGTGCGTAGGGCCCTGTGGAGACGTCCACTTCCGCTACTTCATCCAGTAGCACATCCACACCATCAGTGACCGAATCCAGGGTGTCAGTTTCGATTTCGTCGGCCAGCACATCGCCAGCATCCGACGTCAAATCAGCGACGCTGTCCGGAAGTTGTTCCGTATCCGTTTGAGAAGTCGTATCAGCCTTCTTCGTTCCTGCAGAGCAACCAAAGGCGAGGGACAGTGCGAATACACCGAGCAACCGAGAAAGGGACATAACAAACCTCCAGATTAGAGAACCTGGCCCAGCTTAGCGGCTCATGCGCCTTTCCGCAAACAGGATCAGCCCCAAGAATCGCCACTCCACCAACACAAAGCGAGCCCGATGGGTAAACGGTCAGGCTGGAGGCGCTGAACTCGCTTGTGATTCCAGCCCCGGCGCCACATTTCCCTTGCATCCCGGCCCCGAGTGCCGCCATCCTAATGCTGTTGAAAGATGAGTTATTTCAAACCGTAGGGTGGATTTGACCAGTGCCGTGGACAAGCATAAGGAAAAGGCCATGAGGCATCGTTTGACACTGACAAGTCTTCTCTTTCTTGTGGTGTCAGCCTGTTCGTCTGACCCCGGCGTGGATGCGGGGACTGAGGTGGCGAAAGAGGATGCAAAGCAGGCCGACGTGACGTCTGATTCTCTGGTGGACCAGGCCAACAACGGCGCCGATGCCGCTGACAGTAACCTGGACTTGGTTTCAGTCGAGACCGATGCTCCTGTTGATGGCTCCGGTCCGGACACAGTGCTGGACATATTGCCGGACATGGTGCCGGACGTACTGGATGTTCAACAGGTTGTGGACATCCACGATACCTGGGAAGCGGAGGTGACAGACACCCTTGTCCCGGATGCCGGGTCTGACACTGCGCTGACGGATGCCTTCGAGGAGGTCCTGGAGGACCTTGGCGGGGACTCTGAGGACGGCCTGAGCAGCCCGGATCTTCTGGGAGACATCGAGGTGTCCGAGACCTTCGAAGCCTGCGGAGATCCGGGAGGCAACGGGAATGACCCTGTGCCGATGTGCCCGGTGAACGAAGGTGTTGAATCCCACAAAGAAGGTGGAAGTTGCGGTGGGTTGAATCCTGCGTAATC
>CALFHQ010000537.1 GCA_937876385.1 uncultured Pseudomonadota bacterium | reverse complement strand
CTTGTACTCGTCGTGATACCACTTGAAGATGAACCAGTAGACTCGCTTTTCGTACCGGGTGAGCAATCGGTCGAAGGCTCGTGCGTCTCCTTCTACATATCTTTTCATTAGTTCCTCGTCGGAGATTTCATCTTCCTGGGCAGGGGATTTGCCCGGATTTCCGACCGCCATCACCCAGAAGGCCGCCCCGTATACGAGGACATTTCCGAGAAGTTCTCCCGCCGAAACAAGGAGAGTAGTCAAGGGTTCCAGTGCGCTCTGCATCAAGCTCTACCGTTGTTGTGTTGTTGCCGTTACCACCCTCAACATCGAGGATGGGGCCGGGGCCATTATGAACCGTAACTGCCTGTGTGAGAAGAGATTCATGTCTTCAGGCTTCGAAGCAGGGAATGAGGGTGGGTACAAAGGGGAGCCGAAGCGGGGACGGAGGGTGGTGGGGAAGCGGGGACGGAGGGTGGTGGGAGGTGTTTTGGTGGTTTGAAGGTTGGAGGGTCTTGCAAGGATCCGCCACCGTTGTTATGATGGCCGAAATCTATTTGTGATCAGTTCGATTGAAACAACTGAAGGAGGATTTCCCAATGAAGAAGACTTTTGGTCTTGTGGTTATGGTTTTTGCGGCTCTTATGTTTGTGTCGGCTTGCAGCAGCAGTGACAATGGTTCGAAGGCTCCCGTGTACCCGGCTTGCGAATCCAACGACAACTGCGCCTCTCACGGCGAGTTCTGTGTTGACGGCCAGTGCGTGGAATGCGGCACCTGCAAGCACTGCAAAGACAAGGGCGCATGCATGGCTTGCAAGAACAACAAGTGCGTAGCGAAAGACAACTGCTGCACCACGGACCGTGACTGCACTGGCGGCAAGAAGTGCAAGGCCCGCCCTGGCAAGAAGGAAGGAACCTGCATGTAGCCTGCTCGGGGATTTCTCCCGTGACCATTCCCACCGACAAGCACTTTTCAAGCATATCTGAAGACTCTCGGACAATCTGGAGGCACTCGTGACGAACGTACGGTTCCGATACCGGTGGAGTTCGTGGGGGGATCTCAATGCCTTTTTCGGGCTGACGCTGGACAACCTGAGCAACCTTGTCTTGCTTTGGGGGATACTGAAGTTGGTGGGGTTTCCGGACTCTGTTTACTTTGGGAAGATGGTTCCTGGGACTGCGTTGGGCGTGCTGGTGGGAGATCTGGTTTACACTTGGATGGCTTTTCGTTTGGCCAAGCGTGAGGGGCGTCACGACGTGACAGCGATGCCCTTGGGACTGGACACCCCGTCCACCATCGGCATCGGGGTTGCGGTTCTGATGCCGGCCTTCCTGGCAGCTCGCCAGAGTGGTCTCTCTCCGGAGGCCGCTGGTGATGTTACCTGGAAGGTTGGGATGGCGACCCTTGTTTTCATGGGTCTTGTGAAGACAGGAGCGTCGTTCTTTGGGGATGCCATTCGGCGGAAGGTTCCTCAGGCGGGTCTTCTGGGTTCTCTTGCGGGGGTTGGAATCACCCTGCTGGGATTCCTGCCGTTCAAGGAGATATACACTGCTCCAGTCGTGGGTCTGGTGGCTTTGGGGCTGCTTTTGTACTCCCTGGTGGCTCGACTTCGGTTACCAGGCAACCTTCCCGGTGCGTTTGCGGCGGTCCTGGCAGGAACGGCGGTTTACTACATTCTGGGTGGGGTGGGCTTGCTTCCTTTGGCGATGGAGTTGCCTCAGGCGACGATAGCCCTTCACATACCCTGGCCTACACTTGCCTGGTGGGACTCGATGGGTATTGCCACGGCGTATCTTCCCTTGGCGATCCCCTTTGGGCTGCTGACCATCGTTGGCGGAATCAATGTGACTGAGAGTGCGCGATGTGCGGGGGACAATTTCAATACTCGCAATGTCCTGTTGACTGAAGCCATGGCCACTCTCGTTGCGGGTGTGTGCGGGGGAGTGGCTCAATCGACGCCCTATATCGGGCACCCGGCCTACAAAGCCATGGGAGCGCGCTCGGCTTACACTTTGGCAGCGGGTTTGTTTGTTGGAATTGGTGGGATGTTGGGCATTGTGTCTTGGGTGGTTTCCGCCATTCCAGCCGCTGCGGTTGCCCCGATCCTCTTGTTTGTTGGAATCGAGATTGGCGGACAAGCCTTCATTGTGTGCCCGAAGAGGCACTATCCTGCCATTTTTGTGGCGCTCTTGCCGGTCATTGGCGAGTTGGTCCGCATTTCCATGGAGACGGTGTTGGGCAGTCCGGCGGTATGGGATTTGGCGATGCAATCAGCCGGTGTTCGGGAGTTCGCCCAGTTGGCCATGATCCTGGGCCACGGTTTCATTGTCACGTCCATGCTGTGGGGTGGGGCTGTGGCCCATCTGATTGACGGTCGTTTGTGGCTGGTCAGTGGGTATTTCGGCGTGATGTCGGCGTTGACCTTTTTTGGCTTCATTCATTCGGTGGAGCGAGCGGGCGACGTATATCTTCCTTGGACCCTTTCAGATCCGGGGGCAGTTATCCGGTTGTCCCTTGCTTATCTACTGCTGGGCGCTATGATTCTGGTGTTGGGAGCGCTGGGCCGGGGAAAGACACAGGCGTCATAGGAGCTTTGCTCATGGAGAAGGCATTTTCGACGTTCGACTCCGTGGAGGCAGTACGGGACTCCGCCATGGACTTGTTTCATCGACATTTTCCCGATGTGACTCCCGTTGCCTCTGCATGTGCACCTGGGCGAGTCAACTTCATCGGAGAGCACACCGACTACAGCGACGGTTTTGTCTTGCCAGGTGCCATCCCTTTGTACACTGCGGTTGTGGTGGGGGAGAGTGACACCGGGGACGAAAGCGTGGTGGTTTCCAGTTCCTTTGGAGAGGATCGTCGGTCGTGTTTGCACTACGAGAGAGCCGGGCTGTTTGGTGATTACCCGCTGGGGGTCGCCTCCTTGATGGGGTTTGAGGGGCGACGGTTGCGGCTGGCCATTCACTCGAATCTCCCTGCCGGTTCCGGTTTGTCCTCCAGTGCGTCTTTGCTGGTGGCGTGCGTAGCTGCCATGAGCAACTTTCGTGGAGGAGAGGCCGACTTGATGGAGTGTGCTTTGATGGCTCGTCGGGTGGAGAACGAGTTCGTTGGTGTTCCCTGTGGCTTCATGGATCAGTTTGCAGTGGCCATGGGTGTATCTGGAAAGGCTTTGCTTCTGGATTGTTTGGACAATCGTTGGGTGGAGGTGGATGCCTCTTTTCCCGACGCTGAATGGGTTGTGATTTATTCCGGCCTGCATCGGGAGTTGGCTTCCGGCGGATATGCGCACAAGGTGGAGGCAGTGCAGGCGGCCATGAACCGTATCCTGTCAGTGGATTCATCTCGTCGAGGGGTATTGCGTGTTCTTCCGTCTCACCGAGTATCCTCTCTTTGCGAACGGTCGGGTGTAGCCCCAGGCAGCATTCCGTTGTTGGAGCATGTGTCATCTGAGAACGCTCGAGTTCACTTGATGCGTCATGCTTTGGAGCGAGGGGACTCTTGTCTGGCCGGGCGGATACTCCAGGAGGGGCATCGCAGTCTCTCCGAGGATTTTGGTGTTTCGACGCCGCCTCTGGATCTCTTTGTGAGCGAGGCTGAGCGTTTGGAAGGTGTCTTGGGGGTTCGACTGACCGGAGCGGGCATGGGAGGAAGTCTTGTTGCCCTGGTGCTGCGAGAGGGGTCGGAAGAGACTTGCGATTCTATGGCAGCCCTTGCCCACTCCTTGATGAGTCCCGATTCTGCGGTGTATCGAATTCAGAAGCCAGCCCAGGGAGTTCAAACATGGATGCTGTGATTCTTGCGGGTGGATTTGCGACGCGGCTTTATCCTCTGACGCTGAAGCAGTCAAAGCCGCTGTTGAAGATTGCGGGACAGCCGTGCATTTACAACATTCTGGAGGGATTGTTTCCCCTGCGGAGGGTCGGTCTGAATCGGATCATTGTGGTATCAAACGAGCCTTTTGTCAGCGACTTCCGGAACGAACTGTCGGGTCCATTCCCGGTGGATGTTGTGGTGGAAAGCAACGGAGTGCGCACCTTGGATGAGAAGTTGGGGGCCGTGGGGGACATGGCCTTCGGGGCTCACTACGTCGAGGAGGGAGAGCCATTCTGGATTCTGGCCGGGGACAACATGCATGACTTCGACTTGCTGGCTGTCCATCGACGCTTTGAGTCCCTTGCTCGAGCGCCGGTTGTTGTGACGCACCGGGCGGAGACATTGGAGGAAGTTGCGGCATACAACAACATGGCGTTGGACTCAGAGGGGTGCATTCGAGCATTTGAGGAGAAACCTGCGCGTCCGGAGACAACGGAGTTTGCGACGTGTATCTACGAGTTTCCCTCGGATGTCCGTTCCGCCCTGTCGCAGTATCTCGAGGAGGGGAATGATCCGGACAAGGCCGGGTATTTCATCGCCTGGTTGAAGGACCGTCGCAAAGTGTTTGCGGTGGAACCCGAGGGAAAATGGTTCGACATCGGCTCGAAGGAGGTCATGGATCTTGCAGACAAGTACTTCTCATAGGGGTTTCGCCATGAGAATGGTGGTCGTTTGTGTGTTTGGACTGGTAGTTTGCGGCGTGGCTGCGCCGGCCAGTGCGTCTTGGGGTGAATCGACTCTATTTGTTGGTGGCGGATACATGCCGGTGTCAACCCGTGAGATGATGTTGCACAACGGGATGGTGGCATTGGGCGGCACATACTTCATATCGGACTTTGCTCTGGTTGCTGCCGAGGCGCTTTACGGTGCCACTTGGGCGGGGGAGCGTTTCCACCAGCTCATGGGTGTGGACGCTGCGTTTCGCCTTCTTCTGGATGTGACGCAATGGGTACCATCGTTTGGCCCCAGCGTGGGGTGGATGGGTCACTACGATCACGATCAGGGTTTTTCCCAGGGGATGAATCTGGGTTTGTCGGTTTGTGTGGACTACCGTCCGTGGCGAGATCGTTCAGTGGGACTTTGTGGTCAACTGGCGGTGTTCCCGTTTTCTGAGCAGCTTCAAGGAATCTACCTCATCAGCGCCAATCTATCGGCGTTCCTCCCGTACTTTTTTCAGTAGTTTGGAGCGTGGGGTCTGCGTCGATCGGGTCGTGACGGATGGAAGCTAGCGCTTGTTCTTGTACTTGATGGCTGCGGCGATCAAGGAGGAGAAGAGGGGGTGAGGGGCGAGGGGTCTTGATTTGAATTCTGGGTGTGCCTGTGTTCCGACGAACCAGGGGTGATCCGCCAGTTCCACCATTTCCACGAGGGCTCCATCGGGGCTGGTTCCGCTGACTACGAGTCCTCCCTTCTTCAAATCTTCAACCATAGAAGGATTGACTTCCAGTCGGTGGCGGTGGCGTTCGCTGATGCTCTCCTGGCTTCCGTACACCTTGTATGCGAGGCTTCCCTTCTTCAGTTTGCACGGATAGGCACCGAGCCTCATGGTTCCACCAAGATCGGTGAGATGACGTTGGTTTTCCAGAAGATCGATGACTGGATACGGGGATTCCGCATCGAACTCGGTGGAGTTGGCAGCGGTGTGTCCCAGGACGTTTCGTGCAAACTCGACGACCGCCAGCTGCATCCCGAGGCAAATCCCGAGGTACGGAATCTTTCGTTCCCGGACCAGTTGAATGGCCTTGATTTTCCCTTCGGTTCCGCGTGAGCCGAAGCCACCGGGGACGACGACTCCGTCGACTCGGTCCATGACTTCGGTTCGTCCGTCTTCGAGGTCTTGTGCGTCGATGTATTCGAGCTTGAGTTTCACCTGATTGTGAACACCGCCATGAATCAGTGCCTCGTTGAGGCTCTTGTAGCTTTCGACGAGGTCGACGTACTTTCCGACGATTCCGATGGTGACTTCTTCTTCGGCGGTGAGGAACTTCTCAACGAACTCATTCCAGAGGGAGAGGTCGGGTTGCCGGGTCCAGATGTTCAGGTTTTCGGCGATTCGAGCATCTATTCCTTCTTTATGAAGGACGCTGGGAAGTTGGTAGATGAAGCGTACGTCTGGTGCCGCCAGGACGCAGTTGCTGGGTACGTTGCAGAAGAGGGAGATCTTTCGTCGGCACTCTGTGGCAATGGGGTGTGCTGTTCTACAGACGATCACATCGGGTTGGATACCGATTTGTCTGAGGGCGGCTACGGAGTGTTGTGTTGGTTTGGTTTTGAGTTCACCGGCCGTTGGGATATAGGGAAGGAGGGTCAGGTGAATGAACATCGTGTTGTGTTTCCCGAGGTCCAAACGGACTTGCCGAATGGCTTCGAGGAAGGGGAGTCCTTCGATGTCGCCCACGGTTCCGCCGACTTCGACGATGCAGATATCGAAGTCACCGGCGGCCTCGATGATCCGACTCTTTATGTCATCTGTGATGTGGGGGATGACTTGAACGGTTGCGCCGAGGTATTCGCCGGCGCGTTCTTTGCGGATGACATTGTCGTAGATTTGACCGGTGGTGAAGTTGTTTCCCTTCCCCATATTGGTCGAGATGAATCGCTCATAATGCCCCAGGTCGAGGTCCGTTTCGGCTCCGTCTTCGGTGACGAAGACTTCCCCGTGTTGGAAGGGGCTCATGGTTCCGGGATCCACGTTGATATAGGGATCCATTTTAAGGATGGTGACGTTGAGTCCGGAGGCCTCGAGGATTGCGCCGATGCTTGCCGCAGTCAGCCCTTTCCCGAGAGAAGAAACAACACCACCGGTAACAAAGATATATTTGGTTTCACGCTGGACGTTCATGTTTTTTTCAGGTTGGCTGAAGGTTCTCGAAGCAGGAACGAATTACAGAGATTCCTTGAACTTGGATGCGGGTCGGAAGACGATGGTGCGGCTTTCGGGAATCTGGATGGTGGCGCCGGTACGAGGATTCTTCCCTTTGCGGGCTGCGCGTGTTTTCACG
>CALFHQ010000536.1 GCA_937876385.1 uncultured Pseudomonadota bacterium | reverse complement strand
GTCTCTCACCTCGTGGCAGTTGAGGAGAAGTAAGATGAAAGAGCTGAGCAACCTGACACCCCCGAAGGGGGCAACCAGCCAGCGCAAACGCGTCGGGCGTGGTTCGGGCAGCAACTGGGGAAAGACAGCCGGGAGTGGCCACGGCGGGCAGAAGTCCCGTTCCGGTGGAAAAGTACGCCCCGGCTTTGAGGGTGGACAGATGCCCCTCTACCGACGGTTGCCCAAGCGTGGATTCAAAAACATCTTCGCCAAGGAGATGGCCTGGGTCAACGTAGGCATGCTGAACCGCTTCAATGAAGGAACCGTCGTCGACCGCGAACTCCTGATGTCCTCCGGGATGGTCAAGGGGAACCCCGATGGTATCAAGTGCCTCGGAAGCGGCGATCTGGAAAAGATGCTGACCGTGAAGCTCGACGCCTTCTCCAAGAGTGCCAAAGAGAAGATCGAAGCTTTGAAGGGAACAGCGGAGGTCACCAGTGGCAAGTAGCATTCGCAACATCAGCAGTGTGCCAGAGTTGAGCAAACGGCTGCTGTACACGATTGGAATGCTGGCTGCGTACCGCATCGGTGTATTTGTCAGTGTGCCTGGTGTGGACCGATCGGTTATGGAGCGGTATATGCAGACCGCTCGGACCGGATTCGCCGGCTTGTTCGACTTGTTCTCCGGCGGGGCAATGAAGCAGTTGAGTATCTTTGCCCTCGGCATCATGCCGTACATCAGCGCTTCCATTATTTTGCAGCTCCTTGGGGTGGTTATTCCCTCCTTGGAACGGTTGCAGAAGGAAGGGGAAGCCGGCCGGAAGAAGATTAACCAGTACACCCGTTACGGAACCGTCGTTCTGGCTACCATCCAGGGCTTCGGAATCAGTTTCTGGCTCGAGAGTCTCTCGGGTAGTGTCGCCAAGGGGATGGTGCTGTACTCCGGCATCGGCTTCAACTTGATGACCGTACTGGCGCTGACAACTGGTACAGCCCTCCTTATGTGGATGGGTGAGCAGATCACCGAGCGGGGAATCGGAAACGGAATCTCCCTCATCATTTTCGCTGGTATCGTCGCCGGTCTACCCGACGCCGTTGTCCAGACATTCAAACTGTCCACCTTCGAAGGTGGCAAAATCGAGCCCATGAGCATGATCCTCATCGGACTCGTCATCGTGGGTGTGATTGCAGTCATCGTCTTCTTTGAACGCGGACAGCGACGCATTCCCGTCCAGTATGCTAAGAAGGTGGTCGGCCGGAAAGTCTACGGCGGGCAGAGCACGACTCTCCCCCTGAAGATCAACACCGCTGGCGTGATTCCCCCCATCTTTGCTTCTTCGGTGCTCATGTTCCCGGCAACCATCGGAAACCTGTTCCCCGGAGCCGGCTGGGTTGGCTGGATTCAGGCCAAGCTCGTTCCCGGCCAGCTTGCGTACAATGTTGTGTACGTCGGCCTCATCATCTTCTTCTGCTACTTCTACACGGCGGTCACATTCAACCCCGTGGACGTAGCTGACAACTTGAAGAAGCAAGGTGGCTTTATTCCTGGGATTCGTCCGGGGAAGCGAACCGCCGATTACATCGAGAAAGTGCTCAGCCGAATTACATTTGGCGGCGCCATTTACGTTGCCGCAGTGTGTGTGCTGCCCAGCTATCTGCAGTCCGGTTTCGGGGTTCCGTTCTACTTCGGTGGAACGTCCTTGCTGATTGTGGTGGGTGTGGCCCTTGACACCGTGCAGCAGATCGAGTATCACCTCATTTCCAGAAATTACGAAGGGTTCGCCGGCGGCCGGGGACCTCGAGTACGGGGAAGGAGATAAGCGATGCGGCTCATTATGTTGGGTGCCCCGGGTGCCGGCAAAGGAACCCAGGCTCGAAAGATTATGGAACGCTACGAGATTCCTCAGGTTTCCACTGGAGACATGCTGCGGGAAGCTCGGAGAAACGGGACCGAAATGGGGAAGAAGGCTGCCGAGTTTATGGACTCCGGTCGCCTGGTTCCCGACGAGGTCGTAGTGGGAATCGTGTCCGAACGCCTGCAGGCGGACGACATGAAGAAGGGATTTATCCTGGATGGTTTTCCCCGCACCGTGCCGCAAGCCGAGGCTCTTTCGAAGTTCGGAATCACCATTGACAAAGTGGTGAATCTCGAAGTGGACGAAGAGGAACTCGTGGAGCGACTGACGGGGCGGTTGACCTGCCCGAAGTGCTCGGCGATGTACCACAAGGTCTTCTCCCAGCCGAAGGTGAAATGGGTTTGCGATCACGACGGCGCCGATCTCATCCAGCGGGATGACGACACGGAAGCCACGGTGCGCAACCGACTGAAGGTCTACAAAGAGCAGACCTTCCCCCTGGTGAAGTTCTACCAGAAGGAAGGGATTGTCGTGGACGTTTCGGGGACAGGTAAGAACGCCGGCGGAGTCTTTGACGAGATTCAGTCGATCTTGGATCAGTAGAGCGAGACGGGGAACCATGGCGAAAGAGGAAGGAATAGAAGTTGAAGGCAGTGTGGTTGAACCGCTGCCCAACGCAATGTTTCGAGTTGAATTGGACAACGGGCATCGAGTTCTGGCTCATGTGGCCGGGAAAATGCGAATGCATTTCGTCCGAATTCTCCCGGGTGACCGGGTGAAGGTGGAACTGAGTCCGTATGACTTGACGCGCGGTCGGATCGTTTATCGGTCTGCCGGGAACAAGCGATAGGTGATGTTATGAAGGTGCGCGCTTCGGTGAAGAAGATGTGCGACAAATGTCGCGTAATCAAGAGAAAAGGCGTCGTTCGGGTCATTTGTGAGAACCCGCGTCACAAACAGCGGCAAGGATAGGGGAGTAAACGATGGCACGTATTGCTGGAATTGATTTGCCCAAGAAGAAGCGGGTGGATGTGGGCCTCACGGCGATCTACGGGATCGGCCGACACCAGGCAACGGAAATCTGCACAAAGGCAAATGTGGATGTGGCAACACTCACAGATAATCTGACCGAAGCGGACGTTTCCAGACTTCGCGAAGTTATCGATGGAGAACACAAGGTCGAGGGTGATCTTCGGCGTCAAGTGAGCGCCAACATCAAACGACTTATGGACCTCGGATGCTACCGTGGATTGCGCCACCGACGAGGGCTCCCGGTGCGGGGACAGAGAACCCACACCAACGCACGTACCCGAAAGGGCCCGCGCAAGGCAGCCGTGAAGAAGAAGCGTATCGGCGGTAAGAAGTAAGGGAGCTTAGGATGGCAAGAGCGACGAAAGGCAGAAAGAAGGTCAAGAAGAACATCCCAGTTGGGGTCGTTCACGTGCAGTCCACCTTCAACAACACGGTTGTCACCATTACCGACACCCGTGGAAACGTGGTGAGCTGGGCCAGCGCAGGTGTGAAGGGCTTCAAAGGTTCCAAGAAGTCCACACCCTTTGCTGCATCCCTCGCCGCAGAAGACGCAGCCCGGAAGGCGATGGAACACGGAATGCAAACCGTGACCGTCCTCGTGAAGGGCCCTGGAAGCGGGCGAGAAGCTGCCGTGAGAGCCGTCTCTACGGCGGGACTCAAGGTTAGCCTGATTCGGGACGTCACCCCGATCCCCCACAATGGTTGTCGGCCCAGAAAGCGAAGAAGAGTGTAGAGGTAGAACGAAATGGCAAGATATACCGGTGCTAAGTGCCGTCTTTGCAGACGGGAAGGAATGAAGTTGTTCCTCAAAGGGGAACGCTGCAATACTGACAAGTGCGCAATCGAACGTCGTGCATATCCCCCGGGAGAACACGGCCAGGGTCGCACCAAGCGCTCTGACTATGGAGTGCAGCTTCGAGAGAAGCAGAAGGTCCGTCGTACATACGGCCTGCTGGAAAACCAGTTCCACAACGTCTTCAAGAAGGCGGAGCGGATGCGTGGCGTAACCGGCGAAAACCTGCTGCAGCTCCTCGAACGACGACTGGACAACGTCATCTTCAGAATGGGCCTCAGCGGAAGCCGTTCGGAAGCCAGACAGGTCGTGCGGCATTGCCACATCGTGGTGAACGGACACGTGGTGAATATTCCTTCCTTCATTGTGAAAGTGAACGATGAAATCAC
>CALFHQ010000535.1 GCA_937876385.1 uncultured Pseudomonadota bacterium | reverse complement strand
TCCCGAGCCAAAGAGTTCTCGAAAGAAACCCACGATGATCAGGATGACGCTGTATCCCAGCCCGTTGCCAACACCGTCCAGGGCGCTGGCCCAGGGGCCGTTGGCCATGGCAAAGGCTTCGGCTCGCCCCATCACGATGCAGTTGGTAATGATCAATCCCACGAACACAGACAACTGTTTGCTGACGTCGTAGACGTACGCTTTCAGCACCTGGTCGGTGACGATCACCAAGGCAGCGATAATGGTCAATTGGATGATGATTCGAATGCTCGGGGGGATGGCATTTCGAATGATGGAGATGGACACGTTGGACAACACGAGCACTGCAGTCACCGCTGCTGCCATAACCAACGAAGTTTCCAGTTTCGTGGTCACGGCCAATGCAGAACAGATACCGAGCACCTGTACGGTGATGGCGTTGTGCCCGAAAATCGGGTCTAGCAGGACCTTAGATGATTTGCTCGCCATGACGTCAACTCCCGCTCTTATCGCGAAGGTTCTTCAGGAAGGGACCAAAGCCGTTCGCTCCCAGCCAGAACTGGACCAGAAAGGTCACCGATCTGGAGGTGATGGTCGCCCCGGACATGCCGTCCACGTTGAAAGGTGCCTGCTCCACTGGACCGGCGACTCCCTTGATCACTTCGATCTTCGGGGAGCCCTGGTCGTCGTAGGCTTTTCGGCCGACCCAGAGAGCCTTCCAGTTGGGGTTATTAATCTCCCCCCCCAGCCCCGGAGTCTCTCCGTCCTGGTAGAAGGTGATCCCCTTAATCGTGTTAATGTCCGACTCCAACGCCATGTAGCCGTAGAGGGTGGACCACAGTCCCTTCCCCTGGATGGGAAACACGACGCTGTCGAGTTTCCCGGCCTTCTTCACGACGTAGACCAGTCCGTACTTCGGAACTCGCAACACCTTGGCCTTGTTTTCAGGCGCTTTGGTGCTTGCTTCCGGGTCGGACATGGCCTTCTCCATGTCGAAGTCTTTGGGATTGATGGACTCGGGGGCATACTCCCCCGTGGCCAGATCCACCACTCGGGTTTCAATGTTCTCGTCAAATAGTTTCTGAATCTTGTCTGCGGTCAATTCCTCCCCAGGCTTCACCAACCCGGAGACTCTCAGGACGTTGCTCTGGCGGTCCAAAACCTTGTTCTGCTCCTGCAGGTCCTTCAAGGACACAGCAGAGAGGGAAACGGCGATGGAAAACACGCCGCAGACGCCCGCCGCAAACAGGACGGTGTAGAGCTTACCCCGCTGCATTTCGGATCTTCCTCCGCTTGATGTTGCCCCGGATGTAGACATAGTCGATGAGGGGAGCAAACATGTTCATAAACAGGATCGCCAACATCATTCCTTCCGGATACGCCGGGTTGATGACTCGAATGAGCACCGCCAGCAGTCCGATGAAGAATCCGTAAATCAACTGTCCTTGCTTCGTGTAGGCCGAGGACACCGGGTCCGTCGCCATGAAGACGGCACCAAAAGCGAAACCGCCAAGGACGAAGTGCCAATAGAACGGAATGCTGAATCCAAGGTTGGTGTCCGAGCCGATGCCATTCAGCACCAAAGACATCAACAGCGCCCCACCCACGACCCCAGCCATGGTCCGCCAGGAAGCCACTCGGGTCACAATGAGAATGGCAGCACCAATCAGGCAGGCAAGCGCAGAGGTCTCTCCCATGGATCCTGGAATGAAGCCCAGGAAGGCATCCATCCAACTGTACCCGGCTTCGCCGATGGCCTGCAGCCCACCGTTGGTGGCAGTGGTAAGCCAAGTGGCGCCGCTGTATGTATCGGGACCCAGGTTGCGAGCCGCAATCCACGCCGAATCCCCGGAAATGGCCGCGGGATAGGCGAAGAAGAGGAACGCTCGGGTGACCAATGCGGGGTTGAAAATGTTCATCCCGACCCCACCAAAGACCTCCTTGCCCAGCACCACGCCAAAGCTGATTGCCAGGGCAAGCTGCCACAACGGAAGGGCCGGTGGAACGATCATTGGGACGAGCATCCCGGTCACGAGGAAGCCCTCGTTGATCTCGTGCTTTTTGACGGAAGCAAAGAGGACTTCCCAGAATCCTCCAACGCCAAACGTCACAACGAGAACGGGGAAGTAGTAGAGGAAGCCATGGAAGAAACAAGACAGGATATTGCCGGCATCAAACCCGCCAAATACCCCCAAAACAAGAGCCGTACGCCAGTTATCAAGCGCTTCGGCTCCGTTGGAGATGGCCAGGTTCGCCTGGAATCCCGTGTTGTACATGGCCATCAGGATGGCGGGAACCAGGGCCCAGACAACGGTCATCATCAACCGCTTCAGGTCCATTCCATCCCGAACGTGCGTCGTCCCCTTGTTCACCTTCCCTGGGGTGAACATGAAGGTATCCAACGCCTCATAGAGCGGTTCAACCTTGGACAGGGGTTTGCCCTTCTCGAAGGACTTGCCCATCTGGTCCATCATACGTCGCAGCAGCTTCATCAGCCTTCCTTCTCGATACGGGTCAGCATGTCACGCAACGCCGGGCCGTAATCGTTCTTTCCCGGACACACGAACGTGCACAGCGACAGGTCCTCTTCCGCCAACTCCAACACCCCCAAATCGTCTGCCAACTCCAAATCCTTGGCGAGCAGCGCTCGAAGCAAGAAGGTCGGCATCAGATCCAGCGGCACAACTTTCTCAAAAACACCAAAGGGCACAATGGAACGCATGCTCCCGAAGGTGTTGGTCGTGAAGGGCATCTTCATCCCTCGACGAGTCAACCAGGACAAGAACAGCGGCATCACCGAGAAGATGTTGCTCCCCGGCGCCAACCAGCCCAGGAACTTCCGCTCCCGGTCTTCGGCGATTATCGAGATCTGGTTTGTATACAAGCCCAAGTACCCCATCACAGGGCCCATGGCAGTCAATCCAAACAACACCGAGCCGGAAATGACCCGATTCTCCCCGGACTTGAGGTTCCCTTCAATGAGGGGTTCCACCATCGCTCCCTGGCGCGCCTGAAGGATGCCCGGGGCTTTCACCTGCGGCCCAGCCAGCGAGAAGCAACGATTGACGTACATCTTCCCGGTTTTCACTTCCGAGCCCAAGGCAAGGACGTCCTGATAACCGATGTGCCACGCCGACTTCCTCAAATTGACCGGGTCAAGGAGATTGATGTGCGTACCCGCGAGACCAGCCGGATGGGGGCCCTTGAACTGGTGCGTCGAAACTCCGGGAATGCCGTCCCCATTCAGGGAAGATCCCGCTGCCACGCACAAGTACACCGGCTTGCCCTCGGCCAACTTCGCCAACGCCTTCAAACCCTCCAGGAAGAGCCCTTCCTTTCCCGCCAGCACCTTCTCAGGACTCGGGGAAAGGGGCCGGGTGTCGATGGCCGTAACGAAGATGGGGACCGACTCGCTGTCACCGGCAGGGACCTTGTCGAAGGGGCGGGAACGAAGAGCAATCCATCGTCCCATCTCCTGCATCAAAGCCCGTACCTCACTCCCGGTGAGTTCGCTGGCCGGTTTGCCTGTGAAGCTCTCGTACGTCATCTCCGACGGGTCCCCGGAGCGCTCGGAGTCGTCCAGGTCAATGACCACGGAAAGCAGCTTGCGCCGCTCCCCTCGGTTGACCCCGACAACCTTCCCCGCCCCCCAGGCGGTGAAACGAACCCCCGCGGTCTTCCGATCCTCGAAGAGAAGTTGTCCCCGCTTGACGACGTCCCCCAACTGGATATGCATCCGAGGGCTCATGCCGGCGAATTCCTCCGCCACCACCGCTACCTTGGTTACCTCTCCCGCTGGCTTGACGTCCCCCTGAGGTTCTCCCTCGATTGGAAGATCCAGGCCCTTCTTGATGACATGCAATCTAGATGTGTTTTCGCCCATGCTGGCCTCTAGCCCACTGCTATTGGTTCGAAACAGCACTCTTCTCAAAAAATCCGGGGGTAGCATAGCAGCAGCCGAAATCGTGTCAAGGGATTAGAGCCGTTCTGAACCTGTTCGCTCTCTCAAGAGTTTGGAGAAGAACGAAGGACTTGAAAATACCCATCATAAGCGTTCAGTATTTCACGGGAGGATTCAACTTCCTCCGATAGGTCACTTTTTCAAGCCAGGAGAGGACAATGCCACACCAGCCAACTGGTTCCACCCTCAGGCCGGAAGTTCCACAGACTGCCTCAGCACAATCCACGACATCCTCCTCTTCAGAATTGGAGGCGGTTGAGCGAATCTACCACAGCCAGCGAATTGCCTTCACAAATAGCCCGGCACCCGATCTTCCTCTGAGGAAACGACGGCTGAAGGAGCTCAAGGCAGCGCTCCTGAGCAATCAGCAAGCACTGGTCGAAGCGGTAAGCCGAGACTTCCAGAACCGCTCACACCACGAAACCCTCATGGCGGAAATGTTTCCCATCCTCGATGAAATCAAGCATGCACACTCCCACGTCTCCCGATGGGCTCGGGTTCGTCGAGTGCCCGTGTCCATCTGGTTTCGACCGGGAACCGCTCGAATACACCCGCAACCCCTGGGAGTTGTTGGAATCATCGTTCCGTGGAACTACCCACTCTTCCTGTCGTTGGGACCCCTCATCGGAGCGCTTTCGGCGGGCAACCGGGTCATGGTGAAGATGTCGGAGAACAGCCCGGAGACAGCAAAGGTCCTTCGACAGGTCCTCTCCTCAGCCTTTCAAGAGGACGAGGTGGCCATTCTATCGGGGCAAGTGGACGTGGCCCGCAAATTCGCTGCCCTCCCCTTTGACCACATCCTCTTTACCGGCTCCACCGAAGTGGGACGGCACGTCATGGTCGCGGCAGCACAGAATCTGACCCCGGTTACTCTGGAGTTGGGGGGCAAGTCCCCCGCGTTGATTCACAGCGAATTCCCACTCCAAACCGCCGCAAAGCGCATCACCTTCGGAAAATGCCTCAACGCCGGTCAAACCTGCATTGCCCCTGACTACGTGCTTCTTCCCAAAGGGAAGGAAGGGGAGTTTGAGCAGGCCATGAAGCATCATGTGGGGCAGTTGTACCCCGAGCTTTCGACCACCCGAGACTACACCCATATCATCACGACGAAGGCATTTGAGCGTTTGCGTGCCATCCTCGACGATGCGGTTTCAAAGGGAGCCAGAAAGGTCTCTTTGGGAGAAATAGGGGACGACGGAGGCACCCGGATGGCGCCCACTCTCCTCTTTGACGTCACCGATGACATGCGGGTGATGAAGGAAGAAATCTTCGGCCCCATTCTTCCTGTGCAGACTTACACCGAGTTGGATGAGGCCATTCTAACCATCAACCATCGACCCCGTCCCCTGGCGCTGTACTACTTCGATGAAAACAAGCGGCGGATCCGGAAGGTCCTCAATTCGACCCACTCGGGAGGGGTCACAATCAACGACACGGTCCTTCACGTCGCCCAAACCAACCTGCCCTTCGGGGGGATTGGCCCCAGCGGCATGGGGGCATACCACGGCAAGGCCGGCTTTGAGACCTTCTCGAAAATGAAGCCGGTGTTCTATCAGGCGAAGTGGAATGCGTTGGGGCTGTTGATGCCCCCTTACGGCAAGACGATGGAAAGACTCCTCAACTGGCTCGTGCGATAGCGGGCTCTTTAACCCTCCATGGCTTTCAGCATCCATTTGGACAGGCGCCGGGCAAATTCCCCCGGATCGGGAAGCTGACCGCCCTCGGCCAACACGGCCTGCCCGAAAAGAAGCTCGGCAGCGTCGGAGAGATCCGGGTCTTCGGCGTTGGCCTGGTAGCGCTTCTCCAGGTGCTCGAGGATGGGGTGCGAGGGATTCAACTCCAAAATCCGCTTGGCCACCGGGACGTCCTGCCCCATGGCCTTCATCATCTGCTCAAGCTGAGGGGTCATGTCGTAGGTCTCCCCCACAAGGCAAGACGGAGACTCAGTGAGTCTGGTCGAGAAGCGAACTTCCTTGACCCGATCGTCCAAGGTCTTCTGCAAGAACTCCAGGAGGGACTTGAACTGCGTCTGCTTTTCTTTCAACTCCTCCTCTTCCTTCTTCTTCTCTTCCTCGCTTCCCAGATCCACGGTTCCCTTTCCAACCGAAGAAAGAGGCTTCTCCTGGAACTCGTGCACCGATGGAACCCACAGCTCATCCACGGCATCAGAGAGCAAGAGCACCTCGATGCCCCGAGCCTTGAACGATTCAAGGTGGGGAGAACTCTCAATGGCCTGGCGGTTCTTCCCGGTGAGGTAGTAGATGGCTTCCTGCCCTTCCTTCATGCGCTCGATGTACTCGGCCAGGGTGGTCTTTTCAGTGGCCGAGTGGGTGGAATCGAACAGCACCAGAGGAAGCAGATCTTTGTTGTTGGCGTGGTCCTGGAACAGCCCTTCCTTGAACACCGGGCCAAATTGAGCCCAGAAGGTCTCATACTTCTTTCGGTCCTCTTCCAACGTCGTCTTCAGGGCCCCCAACACCTTGCGAATCACGTTCTTGCGGATGATGGAGATGTGCCGGTCCTGCTGGAGAATCTCCCGGGAGATGTTCAACGGCAGGTCTTCCGAGTCCACAACCCCCTTGATGAAGCGAAGGTAGAAGGGAAGCAATTCCTTGCAGTCGTGCATGATGAACACACGCCGAATGTACAAGTCCACCCCGTGCTCCGCCTCACGATAGAAAAGATCGTAGGGAGCCTTGGTGGGGACAAACAACAGCATGCGGTGCTCCGACATCCCCTCCGCCTTCGACGAAATCCGCAACATGGGGTCCTGGAAATCGTGCGTCAGGTGCTTGTAGAAGTCGTTGAACTCCTCTTCGGTGACGTCCTTCTCCGGTCGAGTCCAAATCGCTTTCATGGAGTTCAAGGTCTCGGCCTTCACCACGGTCACCGGTTCCCCGTCTTCCATCGGGTTTCCTTCCTCGTCTTTGGCCATCTCCTGGCGCTCAATGGGAAGGATGATGGGGTGGGGAACGAAGTCGGAGTACTTGCCCACGATCTCCCGCAAGACCCACTCTTGCGTGAAGTCACGGATCCCCGATTCGTCATCCACGTCCTTGAGATGCAGAGTCACCGTGGTGCCGTGCTCGCCTCGCTCTCCCTTCCCGAGCAAGTACGTCCCGTCACCCGTGGATTCCCAGGTCCAAGCCTGCTCTTCCCCGGCCTTCTTCGTCTCCACAACCACCCGGTCGGCCACCATGAAGCTGGAGTAAAACCCAACGCCGAACTGACCGATAAGCTCCGCCTGCTCCTGACTGCCTTTGGCTTCCTTCAGGAGATTCACGAATTCCCTTGAGCCCGACTTGGCAATGGTCCCCAGGAACGCCTTCAAGTCCTCCTCGTTCATCCCGATGCCGTTGTCTGAGACAGACAGCGTCCGCCCCTTTGAATCCGCCGACAGGTGAATCTCCGGAGCCCCCACAAGAGGCTTCAAATCGTCGTTGCGCATGGACTCCAGGCGCAACTTGTCCAATGCATCCGACGCGTTGGAGATGAGCTCACGAAGGAAGATGTCCTTGTTTGAGTAAACGGAGTAGACCATCAGGTCCAACAACTCCCGGGCCTGGGTCTGAAACTTGTACGTTCGGGCCATGAATACCACCTCTATGATCAACCAGAGTCAACGTTCAACCGACAAAACACCCATGAGATGCCTCGCCGGGGCTGGGTCTGGAAGAGAAAATAGTGGATTTCCCCACCAGTGCAACCAATGGAAAGGAGAAAATCTCGGCGCCGACACAAACCGAACCTCTCCGGCACCCGCAGTTTGGCCGCCTGCACCCTGACTTGACATCTCCTCTCGTTCACAGCTAGTCTTGGCGCATCGGCGAAGCCGCTTTCTCGCTCCCAGACTGACGAAGCTGTCACCCAGAGGTGAACGATGCGACCCTTGATAATGTGCGTTCTGGCTGTAGTACTGGGCGTTGCCTGCTCCACTGAGTCGCCCCAGGACCTGTCCGACATGTGGCCCGAGCTTCCAAACTACGATGTCACCGTTCGCCTGGACTCAAACTCCTTGGCGGACCAGGCGGGAACGGACTTGCTGGAGGACATCCCCCTCGACAAGATGGAACCCGACACATCCAACAACACCCCTCCGTCCATCGACAAACTCGACCCCCTGGAACTGCCCATGGGCACCAGCACAACCCTGGACCTGGCGCCGTATCTCCACGACAGCCAAGACGCCAAGGACATCTTGACCCTCACCTGGAACGCCCAGCATGTCGCGTTGGAACTTCTCCAGGGGCACGAACTGTACATCGTAGCGCCGGTGAACTGGTTTGGAGCCGAACCCGTGATAATTACCGTCACCGACAGCGGGAGCCTCACCGGCACCCAGCAATTGATGGTCAACGTCATCGAGGTCATTCCCCCCGAACCCACCGACCCTCCCCTTCCCACCAATTGCGATACGCTCTTCTCCTACGCCGCCTCGCCAACGGTCAACGAAGTGCTCCTTTCAGGTAGCTTCAACAACTGGGGTGCCTCCGCTGACACGGCCGATGTGCTCACCGATGCCGACGGAGACGACACCTTCGATGTGACCTTGAAGCTCGACCCCGGAAGCTACCAGTACAAGTTCATCGTGGACGGCAACTGGCTTCCAGACCCCGCCAACGACAACACCACTGACGATGGATACGGCGGAGTAAACAGCGTCATCGAAGTCCTGGAAGGATGTGGAGAATGACCATGAACAATAGCGCCATCGCTTCAATATTGTTTGCCTTACTCCTGGCCTTCACCGACGCCTGCGGAGGTGACCCGGCAAACAGCTCAGGCACCGACCTTGTCGAAGACCACAACGCCGTCGTACCAGATTCCAACTCGACTATCGACGGCACCGCTACGGACCTGTCGGCCGACAGCAATCCAGACACCACTTCAACCGACATCACCACAGAAGACCAAAGCGGCTTCAATTACCCTTGCGAACCTGGAAGCGAAGGTTCCTGCGTTACTTCCTGCGGATCCGCCGGATGGCATCGGTGCTTGAAGGAGTGGGGACCTTGCATCCCCCCCGAGGAATTCTGCGGCAACTGCGTTGACGACGACTGCGACGGGCTGGTCAACGAGGAATGTCTCGCTGAACCCGAAGAGTGCGGCCTCACCCCAGAACTGGATTGCCCCTCGGCGGTCATCACCATCGAGGAAGAAAACACCGTCTTTGTGGGAAACACGGTCCACCTGTCAGCAGCAGACTCGGTGGCCCCGGCGGGAGCCTCGGTCACGAAATGGAAGTGGACC
>CALFHQ010000534.1 GCA_937876385.1 uncultured Pseudomonadota bacterium | reverse complement strand
CAAGTTCGCTGTACAAGGTCGGTTCCCCGGAGCCGGCAAAGGTGATGACATCGGGTTTGGGGCCTCGGTGGAGGGCCTCTTCAATGTCCTTCAAGACTTCCTGCGGGGGGAAGAAGGCGGTTCGCTGGGCTGTGTGCTGCGTTGTGGCCCCGAGCTGGCAGTAGATGCAATCGAAGGTGCACACCTTGAAGGGGACGACATCAACCCCTAGGGAAAGTCCAAATCGTCTGGAAGGAACAGGTCCGTAAATTCGCTTGCTCATGGACACCTCTTCATCCCGGACAGACAATAGCACAGGGTCCAGGGTGTGGGCATAATACGAGCCTGGTCCCGGGCTTTCAAGGCTCCCGTTTTCAAAAGGCAGGGCAAGTGGTATAAACACCTTCGATGGAGGCAAGAGCAATGCGCGTGCTGATCACATCCGGTGGTTCCCGGGAGCCCATCGACGACGTTCGCTATTTGGGCAACTCCGCTTCGGGAAGAACTGGAGCTTGGTTATCCGAGGAGCTGGTGCGCCGTTTTCACACCGTTCATCTCCTCTCCGGCGTGGCATCCATCCTGCCGGAAACCTGGGCCAACGAAACCGGCCTTCTCAGTGCCGAGACGTATGGCTCTGCATCGGACTTGCTGGCCCGTTGCCAGGAGCTCACGAAGAGATACACCTTTGACGCCATCTTGTTTGCTGCGGCCGTAGCGGACTTCTCCCCGGTGCCTGTGAAAGGGAAGCTCTCTTCCAAAGCTGAAGAGTTGGTGTTGCACCTGCGCCCGACACCAAAGGTTGTGGATGCAGTTGCCCGGTGGTCTCCAGACGCCATACTCGTTACCTTTAAGTTGGAGTCTGTGGACACCAGGGTTCAGTTGGTGGAGCGAGCGTTGGCTTCCATGGCTCGAGTGGGAAGTGATTGGGTGGTTGCGAATTTTGCGGCCGGAATGGGAACAACACAGCACGGCGCCTTCATCGTGTATCCATCGGGAGAATCGTCTGAAGTGTCCGGGCGAAAAGAGTTGGTGGAGACGTTGGTAGACCTGCTGGAGCAGGAAAATGAACGAAGACGGGGGTCAAAATGAGCCAGAAGCAAAGGAAAATTCTCCTGGGAATCTCGGGTGGCATCGCTGCCTATCGCAGCCTGGAGTTGATTCGACTTCTGGTGAAGGGGGGGCATTTGGTTCGGGTGGTGATGACCCCAAACGCCGGGCACTTTGTCACTCCACTTTCGGTGGAGACCCTGAGTGGGGCCCCGGTTTCCATGGAAATGTTTGGCCGCCGAGGGGAAGCGGCCATTGAGCACATCGATTTGGCCACATGGCCCGACGTCACGGTCGTGGCTCCCGCCACAGCCAACATTTTGGGGAAGTTTGCTAACGGCATCGCCGACGACCTCCTCTCCACGACCTTGTGTGCCCTTCGACAGGACATTCCAGTGTGCATTGCACCGGCCATGAACACCCGCATGTGGACCAATCCAGCGGTACAACGCAATCTATCCCTTCTGCGGTCCGACCTGGGGAGGCGTCTTACCGTCGTTGACCCCGTCGAGAAGCTGCTGGCATGCGGCGAATGGGGGGTGGGTGCGATGGCCGAACCCACCACGATTTTCGAAACGATTCTCTCCTGCTTCAAATAGCACAAATCCCCCGGTTGTTTTTTGACGGGTCCCCCATTTCGGTCTAGCCTTCATGTGCTATGAAATGGCCAAAAAAGAAACAACCGGCGATTCGCCGCAAAAAACGCCCTTTCCGGATGGAACTTCCGTCCCTGGTTTCCCAGGACGCCATGCTCCAGATGGGACCCGTCCTTGTGGTGACTTGGGGCTTCTTCCTGGTCGCCATCTTGATGGGCGCCAATGTCCCCTCCTGGCTCTATCTCTTGCTGGGTCTGGGATACATGATGGCAGGAGTTTTTGGACTTCGACCCCAGGCTTTGCCGGTGCTCGCTTCCATCGTGGGCGGGCAGTTGGCCTTGGCTTTGGTTGGGGATCTATCGGTCGCTCAGTCGGTGA
>CALFHQ010000533.1 GCA_937876385.1 uncultured Pseudomonadota bacterium | reverse complement strand
TGCTCCACCTTCTCCAGAATCTGCTGGCCATCCAACGCCCAGGCGGGGCTGGAACAAAACAACGCTCCAACCAGAAACAACCCACCCAGAAGTGAACCAAAGAAGCCCAGATGCCCATTTTTCATGCTCAACCCTCCTTGCTCGTTCTCAACTTGTCCATCATGACCAACTTCCCAGGAGACTGCAACACCCTCCAGAGGCCGGAACGGGCAACTAAACAACACGTTCAGATGTTTAATGTCCGCTTGCAAAAATGTCAAGCGATGAGACCACGAAAATGCTCCCATGGGCGGGGTGCGAAACGCAACTTGTTGTGCTATGTTTCGAGAGGTCATCCCATGGAGGTGTTTCCTTGAGATTCTATTTGGATTGCGCAAAACCGAAGGCCATTTTGGCCGCTGCCGAGATCCCCTGCATTGCGGGGGTTGTGACATCCAACCCCGTCCTCATTCGAGACGGAGTTCGCACCGCCAAAGAGGTCTTCGAGATCATCCTTGAAACAGGGAGGAAAGACTGGAAGTTCTGGTTCGAATTGCCACGAATGAAAGCCCCCGAACTGGCCAAAGAGGCCGAAAAGTGGGCTGAACGCCTGAAAGAGGCCACGGGAAGCGAATTCGCCGGTCCCACACTGGTTCACCGCATTCATCCAACCCCCGAGATGCTGTTCGGGGCTTCCATGGTTCTCCACGACGGCCGGGAAGTGAACATCTCAGGAATCACCAACCTGCTCCAAGGAATGGCGGTGACATCCCTGCCCCGACTGCAGGAGTCTCATCCCACCCGAATCACTCAGGGTCCCCCGGCCAGCCGAACTCCCTACGCACCAGACAGCGTATCTTGCCACATCGGGGGCATGGACGACGATGGACTGGAGGGAATCCAAACCGTGGTGTCGCTGGCCAAACTGTACAACAACAATCAAGTCCGAACTCGGATTCTGGCCACTGGGATTCGAAGCCCGGAGAAGCTCAATGAGTTGCTGGGAGCCATGAGCAAAGAGACGGTCGCCCTTGCGGTGGACATCGCCATTCCAGAGAACCTCATCGACCTGTTGCGATGGGGAAGGTTGGAGTCATGACCCTGGCGCTGTTTCCCGAACTTCACCAGAAGTTCAACAAGGCAATCGAGCAGTACCAGATGGTGGTTCCTGGAGATCGGGTGATCATCGCCGTATCGGGTGGAAAGGACAGCTACACCCTGTTTGATCTCTTCTGCCGGTACAAAGACACCCTGTTTAAAGGGGTCACGTTCCTGGTAGTCACAGTACAAACAGACATCACCTGCAGTGGCTCCATTCCTCAAAGCGTCATCAAGAAGCAGGCGGCGGAATGCGGAATGGAGTACGAGGTCATCTACTTCCCCATCTCCGAAGAGTCCGGGCGAAGGAAGGTGGACTGTTTCTACTGCGCCTTGAGACGAAGGACGGCTCTGATCAAGAGAGCCTTTCAATCGGATTTCAACCGCATCGCCTTTGGTCATCACCTGGATGACATCGTAGAGACCACCCTCATGAACCAGATGCACCACGCCAACATCTCCACCATGCCCCCTCGAATCGACCTCTTCGACGGCAAACTCGCCATCATTCGCCCCCTGGCCACCGTGTTCGAGTTCGAAACCCGAGACTACGCCAACGCCGTGACCTTCGTTCCCCCCAAATGCCGCTGCCCTGGATTGGACATCTCCACCCGCCGAGATACCAAGGAATTCCTCAGCGCCTTAGAAGAGGTTGAACCCAACGTCAAAGCCAACTTCTACAAAGCCATGGAGCGACTGGGTTCCGCGTAGCGGAACAACGGGCGTCTCTCCCTTCTCAGCCCCATCCCTCCACAACTCCCAAATCCCCTGTTGCAGAGGAAACCCTTTTTGCCCTAAACTGGCGCCCGGATGCCCCAGGAAGGACAACTCGCCCGGCCTGAGAGTCAATGATTTTGGGAGGATCAGTATGAGACGTGCTGCACGATTTTTTGCACTGACAGTGGGTTTGCTGGCCGTGACCGCAATGAGCCAGAGCGCCCTTGCTAAGGGTGGGATGATCTTTGGACTGGACCTCGGAGGAGCTTTCGTGTCCGGGGAGCAGAACATGAAACTCGCTCCCACTTCAGACCTGTACTACAACAACAAGCCGTTGAACGCCACCTGCCAGAACTCTACGGGTGTCACCGAAAAGGTGTGCAAGGACCTGCTGCGCACCGACGCCGGCAGCGGTTTCGCCTTTGGATTTCGACTGGGTTACAACTTCTGGGGATATGCTGCCTTGGAAACCTACGTCCACGCCAACTTCAACACCGATTCCGGGGGTGGAAAATTCGAAGGCGCTGCCGGTTGGGGCTTCTTGGGCAAGTACTTTCCGTTGGAGCACTTTGCCAAGCTGAAGCAGCGCTGGTACGACCCCTTCGTGTATTTTGGCGGCGGATTCATTACGTTCATGGGCTACCACGAGGAATACGACTACGACCACGACCTTCGGGGCTGGAAGGGCGGACACCTCCTCTTTGGATTGGGAAGCGACTTCTACGTCCACAAGACAGTGTCCCTGGGGTTTGACCTGCGCTTCATGATGCCCATGTACAAGACCTACATCTACGACTGGGACAACGACATCACCGCCACCCCGTCGAGCACCCCCTCGACCTTGATTGTCTCTCCCATGGCGACGGTTACGTTCCATTTCCTGGATCCCACGGATTTCTAGTGGTCCCTTTCTTTTCCTGGAGTTCGTCTTCATGAGTTCGAAAACACGTTCTGCGTTGCTCCACATCGCCATCTTCGTAGCGGTTCTCGGCGGTTTGACGTTGACCTCTTGGAACCTGTGGCAAGAGCCCTCTCCCCATTTTCACTTCATCGACCTGGCCGAGTCCTTCATGGCAGGGCGAGTGGACACCGAAACCCCCATGCGAAAGAAGGGGGGACGGGAGCTACCCGGAGACCCCGAGGGGCTTCAGGAGGCGGTGGACCGTCAGTTGTCTTCCGGGGGATGGAATGACTGGGGTTCGTACTACGAAGTTGTGCTTGAGTCCGGCGAGATGTTCAAGGGGGTGTGGCCCTGGAAGCATCGCCGCAAAGGGGAAAACGGCTACGATCTGCGCAACCGCTTTGTGCTTCTCGACGGCAATTGGGTGGAGTTTGACGAGCGAAAGGATGTCCGCTCCACGTGCATGGAAGCTCCGGAAATCGACCCCAAAGACAAGGTAGCTCATGCTGCCTGGCAAAACCGTGATCGCTACCCGGCTCAGCGGGCAGCATGTGAAAACGTCGTCCCCGAGGAGAGCTCCCCTCGAATCTGTCCCACCGGCCAGCAGAGGGTTCGGTGCAAGCAGACTCGCAATTTCATCTCCTTTCCCCCCTTCCCGGCCCTTGCCATGCTCCCCTTTGTCGCCATTTGGCACTACAACTTCAACGACGTCTTGTTCACCCTCATCATCGCGGCGCTAAGTGCGCTGATGATGTTCGTCCTCATGCGTCGCTTCCGTGAGTTGAGCTACACCACTCGTTCCAATCGAGATTTCCTGGTGTTGGTCTTCCTGTTCGCGTTCGGAACGGTGGCCTATTTCTCATCTGTTCGAGGGTCGGTGTGGTTTACGGCCCTGGTCATCGGGACCTTCTTGAACATCTTGTATCTGTACTTCGCCACGGACTTGAAAAGCCCCCTCCTGGCAGGCTTGTTTCTGGCCCTCGGGTTTGCCACACGAACCCCTCAGCTTTTTGCCAGCGTCTATTTCTTCCTGCTGGTCGCTCTACAGAAACAGGCATGGGACAAGGAAGGAATCCTCCTTCGAGTCAAGCAGGTGACCCTCTTTGCCATTCCATGCCTGGTGGTGGGCATCTCGCTGATGTTGTACAACCACGCCCGCTTCGACTCCTACACCGAATTCGGCCACCGATTTCTGGCGGCCGGTACCCGGCGCTCCATCGTCGATCACGGCATGTTCGCCTTCTGGTTCCTGCCCAGAAACCTGGCAGCGGCCTTCACCAACGTACCGCAGTTCGTATCCACTGCACCCTTCGTGAAGATCACCGGAAACGGAATTTCGTTGCTGGCAGCAACGCCGGTCTTCTTTTATCTGTTCTGGCCAAAGCGAGACCGAGTAAATGAAGTCAGCCTGGAGCGCTATCGCTGGCCCCTTCATCGAATCTTGTGGATCACCATCGCTGCCACAGCCCTTCCCGGGCTCTTCTACCAGAACACCGGTTGGTTCCAGTTCAGCTATCGCTTTGCGATGGACTACCTGCCGATGCTGGTTCTCCTCCTGGCCCTGGACGAACGCCGACGCAATTGGCTCTTCTACACCTTGGTGGGAGTCAGCTTTGCCGTGAACCTCTTTGGTGCCGTTACTTTCAATCGCTTCGGGCAATTCTACTACTAAACAGGGTCATCTCAACCAGCGATCATCCCCGTAGGCTGCGTCAGTCGGCTCATGGCTTGCTCGAAGTACCCAATGTACGCCTCCGCCACCATGTGCGCCGACTTCCTTGCCTCCAGGGCGCTCACTGCCCGAGCTAACCCTGTTTGATTGTCAAACAACAAAGAGCTTTCTTCCTACTCGACGTGCGCAAAAACACTCTTACCCCGGTTAAGTAATAGTGTTCGGAATCCGCCGGCACACCGGATGTCGGTGGAAGGCCGTTGGCTCTTTGACCCATTGGCACGGGGTAAGGGTAGCTTCCAGCGCTGGGTGGCCAGCTCGGAATGTGAGGTCGATGCGCTATACAAGTTGCAACCCTGAGCTTCCGACACAAGGAACCCCCGGAGAGGTGTGCGAACTTCATGGTCGCGGTGCATCCGTCCTCCATGTCGCTCCACTCCCAGAGGTGTGCGAACTTCATGGTCGCGGTGCATCCGTCCTCCATGTCGCGTCACCCGCGGGAACTGTGCGTCGTCGAGGTAGCAAACTTCAACTTCTGCCTTCCACGTCGCCCCTCTCCAGAAGGTTCCACCGGGAGACCTATGTCAACAGGAGGAAAGGAAAGGAAGAATAGAGGGGACTCAGACACCCGCAAACAGCCCACGAAGTGATACCAGGCCAGATTCGGTGGAGAGGTGTGCGAAGGGCTGGGGGAGCCTGGGAGAGGGCTACGGCTACGGCTACGGCTGCGGCTACGGCTGTGAGAGGGCGGCGGCTACGGCGACGGCACGGCTGCGGCTACGGCTGGGAGAGGGCGGCGGTGATCGGGTGTAGGAGGATTGCGGTATCGGCGAGCGCACCGATTGGCGAAGAAATCGACGGTGATGGAAGCGCAGGGGGAGAAGAAATCGACGGC
>CALFHQ010000532.1 GCA_937876385.1 uncultured Pseudomonadota bacterium | reverse complement strand
TATTTCGCCGTCGGAGTGCTCATGGGTGCCCGCTTCGAGTTTGCAAACGTCATCGCCGTGATCCCCGTCGTTCTGCTGTGCTTCGTGGTCTTTGGGGCGTTGGGAGCCATTTCGGCAGCGCTCACCCTCGTGCTGAAGCGGGGAGAACCGATCACCACATTCTTTGGAGCAGCCTCGGTTCTCTTTGGCGGGGTCTTGTATCCCACCTCGACCCTTCCCCCCTTCCTCGAGTCCTTCTCCACCGTCTTGCCCATCACCCATGCCGTGGACGCTGTTCGAGGTGTTCTGCTCGGGGGAATGAGCTACGCCGAGGTCTCCTCGTCCCTGCTGGTCCTCGTCGGCTTTGCCCTGGGCGCCAGCGTCGCTGCCGCGTTGACTCTTCGTTTTGCGCTGAACTTCGTGGGCAGACACGGCGGCCTGAGGGGCTACTGAGCGATCTCGGCGTCCCACTGATAGATGCGACCCATGATTCGGTAAAGGGACGAAGCCGTCTGCTCCGACCAGAAAGTGGCAACACGGTCTCCTGCCAGCACCAGGATGTCGGGAGGTGAATCGGGATTCAACTGCCCCTCGGCGACCAGGCGCTCCATTCCTACCAAGGCACCGTCCATCCCCAGAGCCTGGCTTCGAATCTCCCCTTCCAACATGGAGCCCCCCTGCCAGCTCACCAGCACACGATCCCCCGAGAGAACGTTCAATTTCACCCAGATGTTGCTCGACGCTCCGATGTCCTGGCAAAGCCGAGAACCCACCGGAGCCAAGGCAAGGTCATGGCGCTGAAGGCACCAACGACTGGACACCAACTCCACCCAGGCAACGAAGATCTGCTCTCCCACCCGGACCACCGACGGAGACTGACAGAATTCCCCCGATTCGGGACCCACCAGGATGGAAGGAGCGGCCTCAGGAGTCCAAGACTGGACGTCTATTTGTGCCATTTGAATGGTTCCACTGACCGCCGTGCTTCTTTGCCAGACCAGCAACACCGTGTCTTCATCCAGGACAATGCCCCCCACCTGGGAGTCGTTCTCCTCGTCGACGGTGCTCAACAAACCGGTGAAAGGGAGGGGCCATCCTTCGGGGGTGAGCCGGGCGCCAGCCAGATTGCCCCAGGAAGTCTCCTTCTGGCTCCACACCAGCAAGTACCCCTCATCAAGGGAGAAGAGGGCTCCCGAGTACTGATCCTGCAAGGCCGACGGAGTTAGCTGGTATTCGGGACCAAAGGTCCCGTCGGTGCCCAACTCCAACCCAAAGAGACCCGACCCATCACCGTCCTGATTCTGACTGGTCCAGCCGACCAGGAGATTGTCCTCGTTCCCACCGAAGAAGGGAGCGTATTGGCTACCAAGAGTGAATTCGTTGAGTAGGATCTCTTGCCCAATTGGGGTGGCGTTTTCTGATAACTGACGGCCAACAACGGCGTCCGAAGAGCCATCAAAACCCTCTGCAACCCAAGCTAGGTCAATGATCTCTTTTCGATGTGCAGCTACAGGGCCACTGCGATTGCCCATCTCATCCTGACTGACCACAAACTCCCCGTCCACGGTGCACACGCCGGGTCCCATGCAAACGGTACCCTCTGAGCAGGTCGTTTCGTCGTAGGAGTTCCCATCCAGAGCGCACTCTTGGACGCCGGATTCTCCGCAGCGGGCCTCGGGTGGGGTGCAGACCTGGCACAACTCCTCGTCGGTGTTTCCATCGCAGTTGTTGTCGAGGCCGTCGCACGAAGTTTCCCCATCGGCCTGGAAGTTCTCCGAATCGGTGTAGCTGCAAACCCACTCTCCGCCGAGGCAGGCGGGTGCGAATTCGGCGCAAAGTCCCACGGTGAGGCATGGTGCCAATGCGACGTCTACGTTTTCATCGGTGAGTCCGTCGCAGTCGTTGTCCAATCCGTCACAGGAGCGTTCTCCCCCCAATTCGAACTGCGGGACATCGTCGAAGTTGCAGACCCATTGTCCGTCTGAGCAGCGGGCGAAATCCACCCCTTCGCAAACGCCGATGTTGGGACAGTTCGGTTCTCCCTCGCATTCTGTGGGCTCTACGCATTCCTGGCACTGAACGTCGCCCGCCATACATTCCTGGGGTTCGATGTCCGGAGTGGAGCATTCGGCGACTTGGCAGTCGGCTGTGCATCCGGAGCACTCGCTTGTTGAATCGGGGCATGTGACGTCGGCCGGATCATCGCACTGCTGGACATCGGGCAGGGACGCCGGGTCCGGGGGCATGCAACCGACCAGCAACATGAGAAACAGAGGTGCCAAGAAGCGAGCATTACGAGTCATATCGAATCTCTCCAGGTCACAGTGGGGCGACACCGGGCAAACCGGCGGGGGCGATTATAGAAGGGGGGTGGAGAGTTGTCTAGTTTCGGGGGTGGGGATTGTTTCGTTGGCCTAGAAGGAAACCGGGATGGTGGGAATAAGGTAGATGGCGGTAGCGGAGTCGGGGGAATCCTGGGAGTCCGTGACCTTGGCCACGAAGAAGAAGCCGGTGACATTGATATTCACGAAGGGGACGTTGATGGAGACGGCCGCGTCGGGGTCGGTAACGGAGCCGTGGAGGAGGCCATTGTCATCCAGTGTCAGTCCGACCGGGATGCCGGCGTTGGGGATGAGCCAGGAGACTGCTCCGGAGATGTCTGTTTCCGTCCAGTGATAGGGCTTCACCCCCCCTTTGGCCTGGAGATTCTGGTTGTAGGGGAGGGGGATTCCCTGAATGGCGGTGAGCAGGGGAAGGACGATTACTTTGGTGATCCAGAGGTCCAGTTCCTGGTCGCCGATGATTTCCAGCGGGGCGATTTTCAGCGTCAGTTCGAATTCCTTGGAGCCGACGTTGACCTCGTCGGAGTTGTCAAATGCCTTCACCTTAAATGTAAACGTTCCGTGGTCTGCCGGGGTTCCTTCGAGGGTGCCGTTCGAACTGAAGGAAAGTCCGACGGGGATTTCGCCCTGGGAGATTCCCCAGATGTAGGGGGCTTCGCCGCCGGTGGCCGCGAAGGTGACGGAGTATGGTGTTCCTTCTTCGCCGGTGGGTAGTGGCGAGCCGGTGGTGATGATGACTTGCTGCTCTGGAGGGAAGATTTTGAACGAGTAGACGTGGGAGTCAATGTCTTCAGCGGCGTCGGTGACGACCAACTCCAATTCGTAGTCGCCGGCGGCTGTCGGGGTTCCGAAGAGTTCTCCTGTGTCTGCGTCCAGCTCGATTCCGGCGGGAAGCTCACTGGCTTCGGCAACATCAAACAAATAGGGAGCGGTTCCGCCGGTAGCAACGATTGTGGCTGTGTAAGCATCTCCGACCTTTCCGTCGGGAAGTGATGCTGTGACGATGCTCAGGGGTAGGGGTGCGCAGGTTCCCTCGACGCAGACAAGGCCTTCCTCGCATTCCGAGTCTTTGACGCAGTCGATGCACAGGCCGTTGAAGCAGCTTTGGCCTTCGTCGCATGGTGTCAGGGTCCAGGCGGTGCCGTCTTCATTGCATTCGGCAACATTGTTTTCGATGCATTCAACGGTTCCTGATTCGCAGGTCTCTGTGACGCAGGTTCCCTGGACGCAGAGGAAACCCTCCGGGCAGGGCATGGGGTCGCTCCAGCCGGCTCCTTCGGGGGAGCAGATCACGACCGCATTGCCGTCGCACATTCTGGCCAGTGGGGGTTCGCAGGTGGTGTCCACGCATTCCCCATCTTCGCAAACCGAACCTTCGGGGCAGTTTTCGAGAAGCCAGCCATAGACTTCATCGCACACCGCAAGTTTGCCATTGATGCAGGCGGTGTCTCCGGCTACACAATCTTCAGGCAGAGTGTCCAGGTTCGAATCTTCTGCGACATCCATTCCCTCCTGGTCCTTCGTGCCTCCGTTTCCGTCGGAGTTGAGGTCTTCAAGACCAGAGGCGTCACCTTGCGCGTCTTCTTGGGCGTCGAGGTCACCAGAGGCGGTGGTGCCGGAACTCCCGCAGGAAGCCCAGAGCAGCATGAACGAAGCGAACAAAGCAAGGGAAGTGGTGCGAAGCATAGGAGTCCTCCGGATTGTCGTCAGCGCAGCCCAGACGGTTTGTGTCTGGGATGACGGCGGTGATTGTACGCACCGCATGATGGAATTCCAAACGCTTTGTTGATTCATCGCAGGCTGGCTGGGTTGCAGGCGTTGAACTGGGCGTTGCAAAGCGGTATGCTCGACGAAATTGTTAGGGGGGCAGCGAGATGGCTTCCGGTCATGGGAATTTATGGGTTATAGCCGCTGTGGGTGCGGTGATGCTGGCCACTGGGCTCTTCGTGGGTTCGTGGATTCCCAGGGAGTCCGGGTTGTCGAAACGAGTTTCCGACGTCGACTCAAAGGCGAACGGTAAAATCTGCACAGAGCCCCGTGAGCCCGCCCTCCGAGAGGAGGTATCAGAGGCACAACATGAGCCCATCGCCGCGAATCCTGCATCGTCCAGGGGGGAGCCCGAAGAACCGAGTGCGTGCCCCTCATGTCCCGAACCCACCCCTTGTGAGCAATGTCCAACCTGCTCCACTTGCCCCGACTCATCTTCCGTATGCGCTGACTATCTTGTCCGTCAGCGGGATTTGGCCGGGAAGCTGAAAGAGCGGGAACAGCGCCTGGAAAAGTTGGAGAAGCGAGTGGCCGGGTTGCCCGAGGGCTCCGACCGGGACAGCCGGCGATACGTTGAGACTACCGCTTTGGAGCGGCGACAAGCTGCGGCCAGCGCCAACAACCTTATGCTGGAGTTTCCAGCTTGGGGAGAGGACACGACGATGGGTCCCGAAGACATGGAGAAGTTGGGGCTTGTCCCTGACGAAGCCAACAAGCTGGCCGAACTCTATCGAGGATTCCACGAGGAGACCTTTGGCGGGCTGCAGGACATCTATGCCGAGATGATGGGCGACCCTGACGCTGGGATGGACTCAACGGTCAACGGACTGTTTCACAACATTGCCAGCCAATCACCCGGGGATGAGTGCAAGCAGCAGATGGTGATTCTCGTGTCTGCTTTGTCGGCGGGGATTGCTCTGACTCCGCCTTCGGCGACTGATCATCCTTGTGCTCGTGCATTTTACCTGTTGATGTCGGGTGTGGATTCCCTGGAGGGGGAGGTTCGCCAGGAGTTTGGGGACCTCGGCGTACAGGGGCTATGGCGCGGTGCTTCTTCTTTTGTCTTTTCCACAGATGGACAATAGACAGGTTGAAACGGGGTGCTCTCAGGGAGTTTTTTTGGTGATGGTGGAGGGGAGTTGGTGCCGAAGGTGGGACTTGAACCCACATGGAG
>CALFHQ010000531.1 GCA_937876385.1 uncultured Pseudomonadota bacterium | reverse complement strand
AGTTCCCCGAGGCTTCCTATTCTCGGGAGGACAGCTATGGTGCCGAGTACGATTGCTACATGACCTCCGAAGGACTCCGAGAATTGCGCCACGCCTTGTCCAAGGCCGGGGTCTGTGAGGTGAACGTCGCCGATGAGCCCGCACCCGAGGAGTTCGATACCTCCCGAGAACATCGTTTCAACGCCTTCCCTGTGAAGGGGGCGGTGCTCAAGCCCATCCTCCTGTGGATCGGGGGCATTTTCGGAGTGAGTGTACTTTCCATGGCAATCCCCACCCTGTTCGACGAGCAGGCAGCGGCCCAAGTGGCCCCCTATGTTACTGTGGGAATGATGGTTCTCTTCATGGTCTTGCTGGTCCGGATGTTGCGTAAGCAGCAGCGTCGCAAGGGGGTCATGGTGTTCGTCGGCAACGAGCTGAGATGGGAAGTCAACGGCAAGTGTCGGCACTGCTTCAACCTCCCCCTTTCTTCCGTGGAAGCTCTGACATACCGAGTTCGTAGCCGGTACGCTTCGCACTACGGCGGTCCCGCTCTGCGAATCACACAAGGGGGCAAGAAGGTCGTCGTGGCCATCAGCGACGTTACCGTCCAGTGGCCAAAACCAGACGGCAAGACCTCGTCGGTTGACTACACCATCGCTGCCGACGCAGGGCGAGGGCTGTTGCAGTTCCTGTCGGGCCATGGCCAGTTGGATGAGCGATTCTTCCTGGAGGAACTGGACTGATTCGCTGGGTTGGGGGCTGTCTCACGGACACGACCCATCACCACAGATGTTGGTCGCATCCCACGCACATCGTAGCCTTGAGAGGCAAATTCCCAATGCGCAGCGTTCCTTGAAAGAATGCACCACGGCCCTTGCGTAGGAAAAGGAGTGCTGCGGAAACTGTTGTCAGTCCAGCGTCTTGAACTTCAGTCCGCTGTCGCCAGGTTCCTTGCCATCCTTCTTGGAATCCTCGTCCAAGCTCTTGAATTTCAATCCGGGAGTGGGCTGGTCGGACTTCTCGGAGGTCTCTTTCTTCTCTTGTGCCTTCTTCTTCTCTTCAGCTTTCTCCGCAGCGTCTCGGGCGGCGGCGGAGTTGGTACCGGGGGAAGAAACCTTTCTAACCGCCCGGTTGTCGCCGGTTTTGGTTTGACGTTTCTGGTGGGACCGGGGGTGTGTCTCCGGCACCATCGCCTCTCGCTGTTCTGCAGCAGGCTGGAGGGTGTCCGCAACAGGGACGTCGTTCGTTTTCGAGTCTGCAACCACGTCCATTGGAGTCCCTTGAGTGGTTTCCGTTGAGACGTCATCTCCCGAAATGTCCGTGACATCACTGGAAGGGCGCACTTCGCTCAGGCTGTCCGGGGCGGACGCTTGGAGGTCATCGAGGGGAACGTCGGTGTCCCGTGGGGCACCTGCATCCGTGCGAACATCGGCCAGGGAAGCTGTACTTGAATCGACCAAGTCTTGTGAAAGGCTTGCCGTGTCCACCAGAAGTGTCCCGACAGACAAGGACTCCGTTTCTGGAATCGGTTGCTCACGAATGTCGGCGGTCTGGGCCTGGGCCTGGCCTTTCGTGGGGACGTTTGACGGAGC